>JAGMDB010000125.1 GCA_023128875.1 Dehalococcoidia bacterium
CCCCTTGTAAAAACTGAAGGCTTATGGTAGCCTAGAGGTAATACGAGAGAGTGGGGGGTGAGCAAATTGGAAGCTTAAAACGCGTATTTCATTTCTCAGGGTGCAGCCTTTCTGGCTTGTCTTAACCCGGTCCTAGTTCTGTCCGAACATAGCTGATATCTGGACCTGTTGTGGTACAGGTAAAATAAGGAAGGAGGTAAAATGAAGAAGAGTACGATAGCGGCTGTAGTCATTGTAGTGTGGGGAATAGTATCAGTCATATTAGGGATAAAAGACCCTATGCTTGTGCTGTATACTGGTTTCCCCGGTTGGATAGCAGCCACGGTAATAGCATATTTCCTTTGTGCGCAGGAAGAGAAGGAAGAGAAGGAGAAATCGCGGGCAGGTAAGAAAGGAGGTGCAGTTAAATGATACCTAAGGTTATAGCTATTGTTTACCTTATTGCCCTATTGGGGGTAGGATTCATGTACAGGAGGGGTGTAAAAACAAGATTGGACTACTTTGTAGCTGGAAGGAAGTTGACGCCCCTCATCTTGGGTTTGTCTTTCGCTACTGCTGTCACCGGCGTGTGGAGTTATATAGGAGCTCCAGGCAGCGGATATGCCTACGGGGTGCCAGAGTTTGCCAGTTTTGCTGCCTGGATTCCAGGTGTGGCTATCGTAGCTTTTATTTGGGCACCTAGGGTCAGAGCAAAAGCTGCAGAATTGCAAGTTACTTCTTTTACAGGATTCATACGGGATGCTCATAAGGGTGGTTACCCGTTGACGGTTCTAATCTCCATAATCACGATGGCAGCGTACGTTCTCACCTTTGTGGCAGCGCTGAAGGGCTTGGGTGTGATGTTTGGCCCGGTATTGGGAGTATCATACATACCTGCACTTCTAATATGCGGTACTATCATAATTGTTTATTCCTTAATGGGAGGGTTAAGAGCAGTTGTCCTAACGGACATTGCTGGGCTCGCTTTTATGTGTATCGCCTTCGGTACGGTTGTCTGGCTAATCCTTAGTCAAGGGGGAATTGGGGCTGTAGCAACCCGGATCAATGAATTCAATCCTGAGCTTTTACATCCTCCTACAGGAGCTCCATATGGTGCCACCATGGCTGGTATATGGATTTCCTTTCTTGTAATGTATGTTTTCTACCAGGCTTTGCCTCACTATTGGCACTATTACATAAGCCTTGGAGAGACCACTAAAAAAGGAGCGGCTATATTCACCTTGGTAGCTGTGGTGTCGGTTTGCATGGTTCCATTTTTTATCTTTGCCGGAATGGCAGGGCATGTCCTTCTTCCTGGAGTTTTAGAGGACCCAGACACCGTGATGCCCATGATTTTTCAAACCTACGCCAATCCGGTAGTATTCGGATTGTTTTCAATAGGAGTCTTTACTGCAATAATGACAACTTTTGATGGCAGTCTGTTAGCAACTACTGCTTGTGTAGATGAGCTGTTTTCCCCTTTGTACAGCAGACATAATCAGACTGAAGCTCAGAAGCTGAGATGGGGCCGAGTCATAATGGTAGTTCTTTGGGCAATAGCTGTGATTTGGGCAACTACATCGCCTCCAGCGCTTATGGTTAAGCTTCTTGTTCTCGGCTGGGTTGGCCTCTCCGCCGTCATAGCTGGCCCTACGCTGTGTTACTTTATCAAGGCAGGCACGAAGTGGGGCGCTTTTTTTGCTATCCTTATCAGTTTAATCGTACTGGTTGTGCTGAGTGTGGGTGGTCTATTAGGATGGATAGAACAAGCATTTGTGGCCCTGGGAGTTTCAATAGCGGTTTATTACATCGCCAGCGCTATTGAAAGGAAAGTAAGTCCAGCAAGCTAAGTGGTAAAAGAGAGTGCGTCGTACACATGCCTTGAGTGTGCATGTGTATGACGCCTGATATTGTGGTTAATGAGGTGCTAGTTCCGGGCGTAGCCAGGGGGAATCTTCAAGTTACGGGCAGGAGTATATGATGGGGGTGATGTTGGAAGGTTGCAGGGCTCACGGCAGTTGATTTAGAGACAGCTACACACATTTGCATAATAAGATGAAGCTGGAGCGAACTCAAGGGGGTTAAAAATGCCGAGACCAAGCATAGATTTTTTGTCTCAAGAGGAAGTAAAGACTATTCACAACGCTTCGCTGAAAATATTAGAAGAGACGGGGGTTAAGGCTCAGAGCAAGAAAGCTCTCGATATTCTGAAACAAGGCGGAGCAAACATCGATTATGACGCACAAATTGCCAGAATTCCTCCAGGTCTGGTCAAGAAAGCTCTGGAGCTAGCCCCGAAAACTATAAAGCTTTGTGCTAGAAATCCAAAATATGATTTTGTGCTTGATAAACGGCAGCCACACTATACCACGACCGGGTATGCAGCCCTTGTAATGGACCTTGAGGATGGCAAACGCCGCCGTTCTACAAATAAAGACCTGGCCGATTGGTTACGAGTGGCGGATTACCTCAACAATGTTGGTGTTAACTGGGCCTCGTTGACTCCTACTGAGGTGCCAGCACCGATGCAAACAATAGTGGAAACGGTTACTTTGTTGAATAGCTCAGAAAAACATGCTCAAACAGAAGCACTCAATGCCACAGAAGCCCGGTATGAAATTGAGATTGCCGCAACTGTGGCTGGTGGTAGAGAAGAGCTTAAGAAAAGGCCTGTTATGTCCGCATTGCAATCTCCTATCTCGCCTCTAGCATTTGAGCAGGGCTCAATAGAAGCTGTTATAGAATTTGCCGGAGCCGGTATTCCAGTTGTGCATATGACTATGCCTCTGATAGGTGAAACAGCACCAGCTACTATAGCCGGGATACTAGTTGTCAGTAATGCTGAAACTCTGGCAAGTATCGTTATTGCTGAGTGTGCCAGCGCTGGAGCACCGGCGATATATTCGAGTGCCGCTGCATCCACTGATTTCAAGACAGGGTGCACTAATTCGGGAGCGCCAGAGCGTTTCCTTATACATATGGGCCTAACGCAACTGGCGCATTACTATCAAATTCCGGCGGAACTGGTTGGCGCAGCCACTGATTCCAAGATTGCGGATGTCCAGTCTGGCTATGAAAAGGGTATGGACCTTGCAATGATTCTGCTGATGGGCCCAGAGCTTATCGTGGCTTTAGGGGGGTTGGATGCATCAAATGCTATGGGGCTGGAGATGCTGGTTATTGATAATGAAATTATTAATGCAGCTCGCAGGTTATCCCGGGGATGTGAAATAAACGATGATACCCTGGCATTGGATATTATCCATAAAGTTGGTCCTAGGGGCCAGTTCCTGGGACAAAAACATACTTTATCTCACTACAAGACAGAGGTTTGGTTACCAGAGTTGAGCGCCAAAGGCCCATTTGCGGTCTGGGAGAAGGCAGGTTCTAAGCCACTAAATCAGGTGGCTAATGAGAAAGCCAAACAAATTCTGGCTACCCATAAGCCTGAACCTATTCCTGCGGATGAGTATGGGGAAATATCCCGGATTTTGAACAGAGCTGAAGCGGAACTACTGAAGTAAGATGAACCTGGAGCGATGCGGAGGCAAAGAAGTGGGCCTCCTGATGGGAGGGCGGATTCTAAATACCTATTGCTAAACACTCTCCATGTAGCTGTTTTTCGCCTTGTTCTTGTTGCTTCTAGTATACTTAGTGGTGTCCTTGTGTGGGGTAGGGGAACTTTTGCTGAATGGCGGGATTAGTTCAGGGGAGGGTGGAAATGATTGATTCTGTATTATCCCGACGGAGTACGCGAAATTTTTTGTAAAGGAGGCAATATATGGGGAAAATTCGGACGAGACTGGGGGATGGTTCTGTCATTGAGCTCAGCGAAGGCGAGCTCAGGAGTGACCTCGAAAGTGGCACTCGGGAGGCAGCAGAAAGGGGGAAGATTCCTCCTCTTTCTCAAGATGAATTGCGATACCTGGCCGAACTGTTTAAGCGCTCTGATAGAACTGTTGGTGTTGATGTAGGGAAAGAAGTGGTGCTCAGTTATGATTGTGGACCCCTTAAAATTAAGCGCTCGTATGGCACAGCAAGTAAATTTCAATCGCTGCAAATCCTGGAAAGGTTGTTAGGCGCTGATACGCTGGAAATGGCTCATGTTGATTACAGTTATAAGCCAGCCAGGCAGCTTCTCTGGATGGATCAGCCGATAATGGAACAAGCTTTGCTGGTGACAATTCCCGCCATGTTTTATGGCGCTATGCCCAATTTGGGTTTGTATACTCAACCAGATGGTCCGTGCACCAACCCGATGGAACTGCTACCTCAGGGTAAAATTGCTGAAGCCAGGGCATCTTTCGAAGAAATGGTGGAGCATGCTGTTAACGATATGGTTCTTGTGGCCAGTACGATGTATGAAGCAGGAGCCGATGGCATCAATTTTGATACCACGGGGGCAGCGGGGGATGGCGATTTCCTGGCTGCTTTGCGAGCAACTGAGATATTGAGACAGAAATACCCTGATATATGCATCGAAATGGGAATGGCAGGGGAATTCGTTTTTGGCATGCATGGGGCGTTAACCTATGATGGTGTTCGGCTGGCAGGCTTATATCCGCATGAGCAACTGAAGCTGGCTGAGAAAGCAGGAGTCAACATTTTTGGCCCGGCTGTTAATACCAATACAGATTCCTCATGCCCCAGGGACGTAGCTCGATCAAGCACTTTTATTAAGGCTTGTGTTAAGAATTCCAATATACTTATACATGGTAACGTGGGCATGGGTGTAGGTGGAATGCCGATGCAGGATGTACTTCCTGTAGATTCGGTAACCAGGGCTTCTAAAGCTATGGTAGAAATAACAGGATTAGATGGTTTGTAGGTAGGAG
>JAGMDB010000126.1 GCA_023128875.1 Dehalococcoidia bacterium
ACCGGTCACTGCTGCAGTGTTACTAGCACTACCTGGGTGTTCTCCCCAAACGTTAGCGATAACCGCTTTTGCAAATACCTTTCTCGACAGGGCAACCAGGAGACGTATCCTATTATTTTGACATACCTTGCTATTGATACTTATAATCAAATTCTCCTGAGACAAACCCTTAAAAGATGAGAAATGAGTACCCCTGAAATCCGCGAGGAAATTAAAAAGGCGGGTTGCGCCTTTTGTGCCGGCAATTGCGGTGTACTGGTTCACCTTAAAGACGGCAAAATAACCCGTATAGAAGGCAACAGAGAGCATAAGTTAACCCTGGGTAAAGTCTGTGAGAGGGTCGGTTACGCCTCAAGGTGGCTCTATCATCCCGACCAGATGATGCACCCGTTGAAGCGAGCGGGAGAACGCGGTGAAGGCAAGTGGCAGAAAATCAGCTGGGAGCAGGCTTTCGATGAAATCGCCGGCAAACTGGGTGATATAAAAGAAAGGTTCGGGCCGGAAAGCCTGGTCGTTACCGAGGGCACGTATAGAAGCGGGGCTTTCTGGATGCGTTCACGGTTTCTCAATCTTTTCGGCAACCCCCAAAACGTAGCTCATACCGGAGTTATTTGCCTCCTGAATTGCCACGCCATAGACATGGCGCTTATTGGAGGCTGCTGCAGCCTGGTATCCAATATTTCCCACAGTAACTGCGTGGTTGTCTGGGGACAAAATCCCGCAAGTTCGTTTCCGAGGACAATAGCCAGCATCAAAAAGAGGCGGCGTGGTAAAGGATGCAAGCTCATCGTTATCGATCCCAGGCGTACCAGGACAGCCGAACTTGCCGATATCTGGCTCCAGCTAAGGCCAGGCACCGATGCCGCTCTGGCTATGGGCTGGTTGAACGTTATTATCAACGAAGAACTCTACGATAAAGATTTTGTCTCAAGATGGACTTACGGCTTCGAACAACTGGCACAACGTGTTCAGGAATACAGTCCCAGGAAGGTTGCGAGAATCACCGGCTTGACTGAAGAGCAAATCGTTTCTTCCGCCAGGATGTATGCCACCTCTAAACCTGCCTGTATAGTGCGTGGCGTTGCTTCCGACCAGATAGGCCGCAATGCCGGCAGAGTAGAACAGGCAAGGGTTATCCTGCGCGCTATCACCGGCAATCTCGATGTAAAAGGCGGCGACCTCATTCCCGGCATCGGGCCGGAAATAAACGGCAAACGCTTCAGGCGGGAAGTAATTCTTGAGCTAAGCGACAGGTTGCCCCCTGAGCAACGCCCGAAACAAATCGGCGCAGACCGCTTCAGGGCTATGTCCTGGCAGAGCTACGAACTGACCTCGCCGTACTATGAAAATGCCTTCGGTATACAGGAACTCGTTGGACACCGGGTAGCAGCCTCACCGCCATTGACCTGGCGTGCTATTCTAACCGGTGAACCGTATCCGGTAAAAGCAATGATTACCTGGGATAGCAATCCTTTGCTCTGGGCAGCAAATACCAAACTCGTGTATGAAGCCTTGAAAAGTAAAAACCTGGACCTGCATGTCGTCTGCGATTTCTGGCTGACACCAACAGCGGAGCTTGCCGATTACGTATTGCCGGTTTCAAGCTGGATGGAGAGACCGCTTTGTTCGACTTTCGAAGACCTGACTGACGTGGTTTTCGGCGGAGGCAGGGCAATTCGACCTCTGGGAGAGCGGAAAGACGATTATACAATCTGGCGCGAGCTCGGCATCAGGCTCGGGCAAGAAGGTGACTGGCCATGGGAAACATTCGAAGAAGCGATTGAATACCAGCTTGAACCGCTGGGGATAACTTATGAAGAATTCGTTAAAGCCGGATTTGTCAGGGGTGCCAGAAAATTTAAAAAATATGAAGAGAAGGGATTTCCTACAGCCAGCGGCAAGGTTGAATTATACTCCGCGGTATTTGAAAAACTGGGCTATGACCCCTTGCCTTTATACGAAGAGCCGCCGGAAAGCCCGGTGAGCACACCGGAAGTAGCAAGAGAGTATCCCTTGATTTTAAATACCGGCGGCAGGTTTATGCCGATGTTCCACTCAGAGCACAGGCAATGGGGCACCGGAATGAGAGAGAGGCACCCTGATCCGCTGACCGATATTCACCCGGATACCGCCCACAAACTAGGTATCAGTGAAGGCGATTGGATATTTATTGAAACAAGGCGAGGAAGAATTAAGCAAAAGGCACATCTTAACCCTGGCATACTCAGCAACGTGGTGAATTGTGAAGCCAGCTGGTGGTTCCCGGAGATGCCGGGAGCGGAACCTTCCCTCCACGGACTCTGGGAATCAAATGCCAACGTCCTGACGCTTGATGACCCTGATTGTTGTGATCCGTTGACCGGCGGCTGGTGTAACCGGGCACTGCTATGCCGGGTCTATAAAGTCTAAATTCCAGGGACACCATACCAATTAGGCCTACTACAAATTAAGTATTATGTCCCCAGAATACCACAAATAGCCGCCTTTAAGCGCTAATAAATTCAATATCTTTTACCTTTGGTAATCTGGCTCAGAAGACGCCGAAGGGCAAAGAGCTAAGATTCAGAGCATTCCTGAAATGGCTTAGCAATTGCCTTACCACCCACGGGGTTCGAGGAACTTAAGCGAACAATTTGGCTGATTGTGTAGTTCTGGAACCTAAGACACGTTGATTAAAGAATAGCTTAATACGGTTTCCCGACGTCATCGGTATAAACACGCGGATGTGAGAGCTTGAGTTGCACAAAAAGCCATAAAGTACAATCCGGCAGGGATTGACATTCCTACCTGACGGTCATATACTCTGGCTTGTGGGGAGGGGAATCTATCATGAAGTGCCCACACTGCCAGGCTGAGAACCGTAAGGGAGCGGAGTTCTGTGGGACGTGTGGCCAGCCGCTCCGGCGGGAACTTGTGTGCCCAGGGTGTGGCCATACGAATCCCCCGGGTAACAGCTTCTGCGACAAGTGCGGCCACGCTCTTGTCGAACAGGCACCACCCAACCAAAGCCCTGAGTCAAAATCCGAGAGTGCTTACATAAAAGTGGAGAAACTTCTTAAACTAATGGTAGATAAACATGCGTCTGATTTGCATCTCAAGGTGTCAAGCCCACCAGTACTCCGTATTGATGGCGTACTTGTACCACAAGATGATTTACCGCCGCTTACAGCCCCAGATATTGAATCAGCATTTAAACAAGTTACTACTGACGATCAAAAGATTGCTTTCGCTAGAGAACGTTGTCTAGACATTGCTTGTAGTGTCTCTGGGTTAGCACGATTCCGGCTTAATATACTACAACAAAGAGGTACATTGTGCCTTGCTTTTCGTCTCGTACCATTCAAAATCCCCTCTATTGAAGAACTAGAACTGCCCCAAATTTGCAAGGAGCTTGTTATGAAGCCAAGAGGTCTTATCTTGGTAACAGGTCCTTCCGGTAGTGGCAAGTCAACTACTCTGGCAGCGATGATCAGTCATCTTAATGAGAATGAGAAACGAAATGTTATTACCATTGAAGACCCTATTGAATTTCTATACCCTGACAAGAAATGTCTCATCGCACAGCTTGAGCTGGGAAATGATACCAAATCTTTCGCTGCTGCCTTACCACACACTTTACGCCATGACCCGAATGTAATTGTCATTGGAGAGATGCGTGACTTAGACACAATAAGCACAGCTATCACGGCAGCTGAGACGGGGCATCTGATTCTTGGCACGCTCCACACAATTGACGCTGTCCAGTCTGTTGCTCGTTTAGTTGATATGTTTCCAAATGGTCAGCAACAGCAAATCAGGCTACAGCTGTCACAAGTAATAGAGGCAGTATTATCACAGAGGCTCGTAACCCGTAGTGAAGGAGGTCAGATAGCTGCCGTTGAAATTATGATTGCCAATAATGTGATCAGAAGACTCATCCGTGAAGACGAGGCCTTCGAAATACCGGCTAATATAGAGATGAGTATCAAAGAGGGCATGCAAACCCTGGACCAGGCCTTAGCCGACTTAGTAAGAAGGAACACAGTTACTATTGAAGAAGCCATGATGAAAAGTAGCAATCCGAGAAGATTAAGTGAGTTGCTCCACCACTGTGAAGAGAGCAGGGTGCGTTAAGACCACTGAATTACCTAAAATGCACTTGCATGCATTTCTGTATGTCAAGTTAGCCGGCGCTGCCACCTTATATCTCTTCAGCAGTGTTTGTGTATAGTCCACTCCTGCACTTATTTAAGGAGTAACATTAGCTTGCATTGTTAACGTCGCTTTTTTAACTGTATAAGAGCAAAAACTATTGCAGAGGAAACAAAATACCAGAAGATTAAATCTACTACCAGCCCCAGCCATAAAATAGAATATTGGGGGCAATAAACGCAATCCCCACTCCACATGCGAAAGTAAGAAATTGGAAATCCATAGGCTTCGCATATTAACATTCCTGGAGACAAACAGTCGACCTTATAGAAATATGTAAGACCTAGAAGAATTAGGGTGATTAGGATTTTTCTCCAATCTGGTTTTAAAAATTGCTTAACTGATTGTTTCACTACCTTGCTCTGCTAGAAATCGCCTCATCGCCATTGGATAGCCACTGACTAGGATCAGAATGTTCTCGGCGTCCCTATTCTATGCTTACAGCTTTTTGACGGCAAGCCATAGGAGTAAGTTTGGCAAGTGAACAATACGATGTTTTATGCAGTCGCTTGTCTCGGTCAATGCAAGACGAGGAACTAAACAGAATGGCTTATTGTTTGAGCTAGAAATGAGGTTCAAGTCCTCTTGACAAGGCTAAACTCTCGAAATACATTCTGCCAGCCAACAAGATAGAGTGTCGAAAACCTGAGGTCTAACTTCAAGATATTTTCTTTGACAAAAGTGTCCAGGTATCTATCATCCACAGCTAGTCTGAAAGACAAACCATCGTCAAAGACTATGAGTAACGATGTATTGATGGGATAGTCCTTGCCTGCTTTTCGCTTTGCTGCATCGACAATATTTTTCAGCTCCTTTGTCGCGACTTCGTCGGCATTGGCAGCCCTGAATGGTGTTGAAATCTGTCTTCCCGTCTTTTTTGTACCTGTTTTGGTAACGGGGCCATGCATGGGAACGATACCTCGCTTAGCTAATACGCAACGCCTCAGATACTCACTCTCTCCTTCATGAGATTGCGTTATCTCAACATAACTCCGACATGCAGGCTTACTTCTTAGGTCGGTTACTACTGCACCGTATTTTTTGCCGATGGTTGGCTGCATAAGTATTTGGTCGGTATTACCAAACTTACGCTGTCCAAATATCGCTAGCGGATAGACTTCCTCCTCAAATTGCTTTGCAAGTCCCTCATGAAGTATTAGAGTTCTTTCTCCCTCCTCAGTAGACGCAATCTGTTCCCTCTTCCATTTTACCCAGCTCAGTAATTCCGAAGGGGTTCGTTTCTTGGTCAATTCCTCTCTGCTGATGCCTTCATTTGACATGCTTAACCATAATTATACATTGTGACGAAATGTGCA
>JAGMDB010000127.1 GCA_023128875.1 Dehalococcoidia bacterium
TTGAACACTGAACTCAGTTTTCTACGGCTCTAGTTGAATTCCATTCTTAACTGCGCTTAAGATTTACCCGCTGGCTTCCAAACCGGAGGCATATATTTGGGAAGGGTTATAATTAAGCCAGCTACTATCTGCATGATTCCACCTATAATGAATGATGTTCCAAAACCGTAACGCATAATAATGAGCGCCGAGAGATAACCCCCATACACTCCTCCACCCAGCTTCGCCAGATACAGGACTCCATAATTCGATGCTGCATAATCCTCTCCATAATAATCCCCACAAATGGCAGGAAACAGCGCAAATAAGGGCCCCCAGAAAAACAGTGCTCCTAACGTGCATATTATGAATCCAGTTGGCGAGCTAGTTACCCCAAAGAAAGAGATGCCAAGAGTTAGCGCTCCAGATAACGCAAAGCTCACAATTATGGTGTTTTCACGTCCTACATGATCAGATACCCACCCCATAACCGGCCTCCCCAGACCATTTGTAATAGCCAGGCCACCAGCAGCCGCAGTAGCCACTACGGCAGCAAAACCGATATGATCAGCATACCTCACTATCTTGGAAATTGTCATTAAGCCCCCTCCAGAGGCAAGGAGAAAGGATAGAAACAGTATCCACAATTGCCAGGTGCGTACAGTTTCTTTGAGCGAAAACTGGTGTGTGGATGGCCTTTTTACCCTTTTTTTTGCCTGCATCCACCCTGGTGGCGCCCAGCCCTTGGGAGGGTCTTTCAAAAAATATCCTGAGGCGACAATGATTATTCCTGCTATCAATGCGATTTTCCATATGATCTGGGTGTAATTTGCCACGGTTGCACTGCTTCGAATCCAGAAAATGAAGGGTATTGAGCCCCAGGAGAAGGCGCCAGCAATAAGGCCGGCAGTCGTCCCGCGCTTATCCGGAAACCACTTATTTGCAGTGTTAACCGCGTTGCTATAAATCACACCCACTGCAAAGCTACCAAAAATGCCAAATGCGACCAATATGACATTAAGCGAATTCGCAGTCAACGCATATAAGCCTATCGCGGCTACCGCCCCGGCAATCATCGTAAGCAAACGAGGCCCATATTTATCTCTGAGCACCCCTGTTGGAATTGATGCTCCCGATTGGAATATCACAAAGAGCGTAAAAATAACCTCCACTCTATTTAGCGACCAGCCAAACCTCTCCGAGAAAAAAGGGTTGATAGAACTCCATGCATATTCGTAAGGGCTTATCAGTGCCATGGCCAGGAAAGCTACTGCCAGCACCAGCCATCTGCTGTAGCCAAGTATTTCCTTATCTGTTCTCTCAGGCATTGCCATCTCCATTATGTGATTACTAACCGGTATTTCTTTCTTGCCCTTCCTGTTCTATACTCAGCCGTGGCTTCTTCCTTATATGCCTGCTTGCATCGCAACAACGCAATATCTCTTGCGCCACGAGCGAGTTGAGTCAATCAGTCATCCACGACGATACTAGAAGCCGACCGCCTGCCCATCCTTCCTGGGATCGGAAGCGCCGCAATAACCATCAGCCATCCTGTAGATTAACTGAGCTCCCCCAAAGCTGGAATTTTCTCCATCCTTGATGATTTTGTGGCCCCGTCTGCTCAAATCCTCCACAACCTCCGGCTTAAAGCCAGGTTCAAAAGCCACTTTCATATTCGGAAATACACACCACCTGGGAGCATCACAAGCAGTCTGCGGGTTCTGATGATAATCAAACATGCGAACCATAATTTGTGCATGGCCTTGCGCTTGCATCTTCCCTCCCATTACGCCGAAGCTCATTAAAGGCTGGCCATCCCTGGTCACAAACGCTGGAATAATTGTATGGAAAGGCCGCTTGCCTCCCTCAACCTGGTTGGGGTGACCCTTCTCCAGGTTGAAACAAGCTCCTCGATTTTGCAGGCTAATCCCCGTATCCGGTACCACAATACCTGACCCAAACCCCCAGAAATTCGATTGGATAAAAGAAACCATCATTCCACCGGCATCCGCTGTGCTCAGATAGACAGTATCACCACATCCCGGAACGATAAAGGCTGGATTCTGGGCCTTTGCCATATCAATCAGCTTCGCCCGCTGGGATAAATATTCCGGGTTCAGTAAGTCTCCACAATCTATATCCATGCTGGATGGGTCAGAAACGTAGCGACACGTATCTGCAAAGGCTAATTTCATAGCCTCAATCTGCAGATGCAAGCTATCCGCAGAGTCCGCAGGATAATTTTGAATATCACGATACTCAAGGATGCCCAGCGTAAGCAATGCTGCTATGCCCTGCCCATTCGGAGGGATCTCATGTAACGTAAATCCATGATACTTAGTGGATATAGTTTCAACCCAATCAGCTTTATGAGCAGCCAAATCCTCTTTCGTGATCAAACCGCCAGTAGCCCTGGCATGAGCAGCTATTTTATCTGCCAGATCTCCACGATAAAAAGCCTCACCCTTTGTTTTTGCAATCCGCTCTAAGGTTTTTGCTTGAGCCTTAAATTCAAATTTCTCTCCCGCCTCAGGCGCTCTCCCATGGGGTAAGAACGCAACCGCAAATTCAGGAAAAGCCTTATACGTTTCGGGGGCAAGTTTCCACACGCCAGCCGTTATGGGGGAGACCAGAAACCCACCATAAGCATATCCTATTGCTGGTTCAAACAGGTCTTCGAACGGTAAACGTCCAAACCGCCTGGACAGCTCTACCCAGGATGATACAGCGCCAGGAACAGTCACCGCATCCCACCCAAATATGGGCATAGATTTAAGCCGGGAAAAATGTTCCAAATCCCAGGCAGCAGGCGACCTGCCAGAAGCATTAAGGCCATGTAACCTGTTGCCATCCCAGACAATAGCAAAAGCATCGCTACCTATCCCGTTCATAGTGGGCTCCACTACTGTCAAAGCTATGGCAGTAGCAACAGCAGCATCTACAGCATTGCCTCCTGCCTGGAGCATTTTCAAACCGGCCTGAGCCGCTAAAGGTTGAGATGTGGCAACGATATTGCGGGCCATAACAGGCATACGCCTGGAGGCATAAAGGAATTCCCAATTGAATTGCATTATTCTAATGGCTTTCTATACGGTTAGCCCGGCCAGCCAGGGTTTCGCCTGATGCCTCTATAGCCAGATTCTGAGCTCACCTGGCCCGCTGTAGCTTGTGAAATTCTAGCACCGGCAGCCCTGGCTATCAATCATCCAGGGATATGCCTGCAGGCGGCCAAGGGTTATTCATTGTTTTCTTTTCAATCTGAAAATCACCCCCGCAATTAGAGCCATAGCAACTATTACAATGGCTATTAGGCCGCCAGCGCCCCATCCATCAGCAGAAAAAGCCTCCCTGACTAGAGCCAGGAGAAAACCAACCTTCGTGGTGCTTGTCACGGAAACATCGTCAACCATCCACACCTTGATGGTGCTACCACAATACTGCCACCCTATCCTCACCGCTGGCTCTCCAGAATATGCAGAAAGGTCGATGTTTATAGGCAGCTCATGAAAATTGAATCCACTCTGTTCCCCTTTGCTCCCACCACCCAGCTTATATTGTGGGTCCTGGGCAAGATCTGCCACCGTCGTCCATGTTGCCCCATTATCAGTGGACACCCGCACATAATTGTGCCGGGACTTGAACTCCTGTGAAGGCACGTAATAGACACTCCAGAAAGAAAGCGTAATTTCTGAATTATCTGGAAAGCTCAACTCCGGGCTAATGAGCCACTCATCCTGAGTGCTATGTGACCACCATACCCCGGCACAATAATCACCAGAATATGGCAAATCATAACGCCTGCGGTCATATTGTGACCAATACTTGCTAAAGCCAGTATCGTCACTATTCGTGATTCTTACTTCCCAGTGTTGCGGCGCTAGGTCACCATCACTATCAGAAACCCAGGGAGCTTCGAAATCTTCGCGTAGAATTATCCCATCTGCCTCCACCACCCCTGTTATCAGCACTGCCGCCATCCCTGAGGCCAGCAGCAATGCCAGAATAGCCAAGAAAATAGAGTGGGATTTCCACGCTCTAAACATCACCCGTTCCAAACAAGAAACTGAAGATTAACCCTGTCAACAAAGAAGATTCAGGTTGCTCACCATCTTCATGCGATGGAGACTACAAAGACCTTCTGGTCAGCGAAATCTTCCTCCCATGACCTTTTATACGTCAGTGTTAGCTCGGTTTCGCCCGTCTTCAATCCCTCAAAGGTGAACCTTCGCTTGCCCCCAACACCGACCATACCTTCCTCGGCCTCATCAGGTTCAAATTCATCCTGCACCAGCTTGATGAAGCTTTGGTCAAAATCTGCCTCCCACTGGTAACCCGTTGTCGGATTAGATTCAAGGGCCACGATAAACTGGTCGCCAACACCTATTTCAATTTCCTGGCCAGCGTCAGTGTATTCTTCCGGTTGCCCAGGCGCACAACCGACAACCACACTAACCAATAGAAGAGATAAGCCTAGCGCCAGAATTGAATGCCATTTACGCCTCTTCATTATTCAAGCCTCCTCTAGCCTTCCATTTACTCAAATTATACATCGAGCGCCAATAATACCAAACTCCGTACCCCTCCGAATTGTACCATATTCTTAGGCCTCGGTTGTTTTGCCTGCCTTTTCTGCCTGCACTATTATGAGTGCCCGTTATCCTAGCTGTCGCTGCTCCTCCAGTCATCCACACAGCACATATATTTCGTGGGTGGCAAAGTAGGAATAAGAGAGGTGAATCATGTACAATGCCAGCACACCCAGTGATGTATCGGGACACTGCAAAATGGTGCGCATAAGCAGGTTCGCTGTTCAAATGAGAATCTCATTAGGAGTTCTGGAAAAATAAATCGAGGAGGATTATGTCATGAAGGAAAATTTGTCCAAAGAGAAAAAGTATATAGCAGAATGGATTGAGGCTAATAAGGATGCTTTCCACCGACTCTCTGATGCAATATGGAGTTACGCAGAGCTTGGGATGGAAGAATATCAATCTTCAAAGGCTATTACTGAGCATTTGAAGAGAAATGCTTTCAAAGTAGAGACAGGGGTGGCTGATATGCCGACGGCCTTTGTAGCCACATTCGGAGCAGGAAAACCGGCTATAGGCTTCAGTTGTGAGTACGATGCCCTGCCCGGCCTTTCCCAGAAAAAAGCTGTAAACCAGGAGAGTCCACTCATTGTGGGGGCGCCTGGCCATGGCTGCGGCCATAACATTCTAGGAGTCGGGGCAATTATGGCTGCGATGGCTCTGAAAAATGCCATGATGGATTTTGACTTACCGGGAACAATTAAGATTTTCGGAACTCCGGCGGAAGAGCTTTGTATAGGCAAACCCTATATGGCAAGAGCTGGACTTTTCAAGAATATCGATGCATTTCTTGATTGGCACCCTCTCGCCTC
This sequence comes from Dehalococcoidia bacterium, assembly GCA_023128875.1. Lineage (GTDB taxonomy): Bacteria > Chloroflexota > Dehalococcoidia > GIF9 > AB-539-J10 > JAGMDB01. Next base: position 5,381 of record JAGMDB010000127.1, read on the forward strand.
TAATACTGCTAACTATGCCACCAGCAACGCTTATTTTGATGTCAAATACCATTTTAGAGGCAGAACTGCTCATGGTAACTCCCCCTGGTATGGAAGAAGTGCGCTGGATGCAGCAGTGCTGATGGGGCATATGATAGAGCTTCTGAGAGAGCATACCACGCCGGGTAACCCTCCTCATGCAGCCAATACAATTAACTATTCATTCCCCGACGTAGGCCCGTCTTTCCCATCTGTAGTACCAGATAGGGCAACATTGTGGTGTATCGGGAGGTTTGTTGACACAGAAGAAATGGGCTATGTGGTTGACAGGATACACAAATGCGCTGAAGCGGCTGCTATGGCTACAGAAACAAAGACGGAGATTGAAATAGTCAGTATGATTCACGAATCAATGCCTAACAAAACAATCTGCCAGGTATTGCATAACAACTTAGAAGCCATTGGCGCGCCAGAATTCACCGAGGATGAGCAGAATTTCGCCAAAAAAATGCAGCGAGACCTCAGCGCTTCTGAAACAGGTTTAGACATCAGCATTACGCCTCTTAGCGGTGGTGCCTGCGCAGTTTCGGATAACTCTGAATATAGCTGGTTCGCTCCATTTGGCATGCTGGGGGTGACAAGCTGCCCCGAAGGCGTCGGCTGGCATAACTGGCAAGTTGCAGCCTGCTGCGGCTCTACAATCGGGGAAAAGACGCTGGATATAACCGCTAAGGTATTGGCAACATCCGGTGTTGACCTCCTTTTGCACCCCGAAATCGTTGATAAAGCCAGAAGGGAATTCGACGAACGGCTCAAGGGGAGAGCTTACAAATCCTTAATCCCCGAGGCTGTGAAACCCCCCACATTAATAAACAGGGAAACCATGGATAGGTATCGCCCGCTCCTGGAGAGCCATTAGAGAACCATGAATCGCTTTAGTGGAGGAGGAGCTATGTGTGAGAGGTTATGGCTCGATGCTCAGGAATAATATCTCTTGCGTGACTCAGTTTGCTTAATCTTCCGGTTGGGGTTTACGTCACCGCGGTAGTCAGGAGCAATGATGTTAAACACACAGCTTAGCTTCGGGTCTACCATTCGTGAGCTGATTCGGGTCTCAATCTCGTCCAGCGAAAGGCAAGTGGTAACCACCATTGGCAGTCTGGCATTATAACGATAGTTGATTAGCTGATACAGCTTCTCTTGAGCCCAGAGAGTAGCTGATTGCTCACCAAAATCATCAAGTATCAATAAGGGGCTTTTCTTAATCTCCTCAAAAAACTCATCATAAGTTATGCTGCTTTGCGGGCTGAAGGTAGAACGCAAATGGTCAAGTAAGTCAGGAACAACTACAAAGAAAACCGCATTGCCCTCTGCCGTGCGGTAGTTAGCAATAGCTGCTGCCAGATGGGTCTTGCCACAACCATTGACACCCTGAAATATTAACCAGCCTTCCGGACTACGAGCAAAATCCGTTGCCAGTTGAAATGCTTGCTTCAAATTTTGACGCTCCTCCAAGGAGAGAGTTGCACGTTTAGGGTCAAAATTACCAAAGGTCATATTTCGCAGTAACTCTAGCTGCAGACTATCTAAATGCCCCAGAGGAGATTTCCGCTCTACTACGTATACGTGGCAAATTTCACTATCTCTGAAACGGCTAAGTAAGCGGTCATCAAATTTCTCTAACGGCACATCAGTTGTAATCACGGTTGCTAACCTGGCATTGAAACGATGATTGAGAAGCTGTTCCAGTTTCTCCTTTGCCCAGGCTGTAGTACCCTCCACGCTCAGGTCATCAAGCACAAGCAAAGGCGTATTCTTTACCTGCTCAAATAATTCATCGTAGCTAATATCACTTGCGGGGCCAAAAGCAGAGCGGAGATGGTCCA
>JAGMDB010000128.1 GCA_023128875.1 Dehalococcoidia bacterium
AAGCTTTTCTTGACAAAGCCTTCGTAGTTCAGCCTAAAGAAAGGCTCAAATTCGGGTTGTGGTTTAAGGGCGACAACTTGTTTATCTTTTATCCAGATTTCTTGAAAGAGGGTTCTAGCTAGCTTATTTCTTTGCTCTTGATTTGCTTCCTTCCAAGCTTTAGCTACGCTGGAAAGAAACTTAGCTAGCTTACCTAAAGTACTGACATGGCTCTCAGTTGAGGTAAAAGCTTCATGCTTCCCCTTCACCCATCCCCCATTGCCGTCAGGCAGGTAACCAAGATAGAACCTATTGGTGAGCATCCCTCTGGTTGTGCCCCTAGAGAATGGTCTATTGCCTTGATTACCAGCTGCGCGGTATTCCTTTTCATTTAGAGCCACCGCAACTTCTCTATCGCTTTTACCCTGTGCTGCTAGCTCAAATGCCATCACTAAACCAAGGTGAGTATCAGGATTTGGCACGGGTACTCCATCTTCTCCTTTCATGGCTCCAAAGGGAAGAAGCCCACAATAGAGTCCTTGTGCTCTCCTTTCATGCCATCCCTTCTTTGTTTCCTGGCTGAGGTTATCTGAGTAGTATTGGGCGAATGCTCCTAGTAAAGCTAGATGAACCTTGACTGATGGCGTGGTGTAATCCATCTGCTCATTTATGGAGACAAAGGCGACTCCTGCTTTTAGCAGTTTGTCGAAGTATTCCAGGGTGATACGGAGATTTCGAGAGAAGCGGTCAAGCTTATGGACTACAAGGACATCGAAATTCCCTGCCAGGGCATCGGTTATCATCTCCCTAAATGCGGGGAGCTTGTTGATGTTATCGGTCCTAGCAGACTTTCCCTCGTCAATGTATTCCCGGTATTTTGCCCAGCCACGTCCCTGAGCTGGTCAAGCATATAGTCAACAAAGTCATCGGGGCTATCAAAGCCATAATCTCCTCCCTGGCTGGTTCTGACTTTGTCCTGGAAGGAATAATGCCTTCTTTCCTGGCGTCTACTGTGGCTCGGCTTAGGCTCTTATACGTAACCTCGGTATTCGGTATTAAGAGGGCTGCCACAAGCCTATAGAATATCTGCCTCAAGGTGGGTCGGTAGCTGAAGCTGCCTAGCAGCTCATTCACCTTTGGGATTATTGCGCCTTTCCAGTCTATTCTCATTTCCCTCTCCTTTCGTCCAAGCGGGGGAGCTAGCAAATCGGGATAGGGCTTTAGCTCTCCTTCCTTTTCTCTCGGGCTTTCTTGATGTTAAACAGGGCTTGGCTGCCCAGGTCTAGCCTTTGCAGGTCGGGGATAAGGTTTTTTAGCCTTGTGGCTACGCTTTCGACTTCACCAGCAAGGCGGGCAACCTTTCGGGCAGTCGGGGACATTCTTCGTAGGGTCGTTTTCCTGTATGCTATGATAAAGAACTTCATGAGATCATAAGTTACTAGCTCCAATCATCATACCTAGCATTAAGCCAAGACAGGAGCGGAGCGTTATTCTGGGCAGCGGCTCTGAGGACTACAGAAGATACTTCTCTTTGAGATACCTCCGCCAGTTTACCAGGTCTGCGGATAGTTTGGGTTCAATGGTCTCCAGAAGTTCCTGTATCGTGAAGGAATGGAAGGAGTGAACCCCTGAGACTGGACACAATGGGTTAGGGATATTAGGAAGGTCTGGCAGGGACAGAGTATAATCGAAAGGAGAAAGGACCTTGCCATGAGGAATCAAAGAAGTTTCAGTTTAGAATTCAATCGCCGAGTGGTGGAAGAACTCATGAGCGGCGAGAGCCGTCCGGCGCAGCTCTGCCGCAGATATAACATCACATCAAGCGTGCTCTACCACTGGAAGAAGCAATACAGTCGGGGCAAGTTCAACAACGAGCCCACCGAGGAAGGGGCTCTCAAGGACAGGATAGAGAAACTGGAGCGGCTGGTGGGGAAGCTGACCCTGGAGAATGAGTTCCTAAAAAAGGGGCTCCAGCACAGTCTCAGCCAGTCTCAAAGAAACGGGAAATCGTCGCCTCTCTCAAACACATCATCAGGTATATCCGCCGGGGGTGTGGATTAATGAAACTTCCAAGAAGCAGTTTCTACTACAAGCCAAAGGCACAAAGTCCTGAGTGGATGGAGACGGAGGCCGACTTAAGAGACAAAATTGAGGCTATCTGTCTTGAATATACCCGCTATGGCTACCGGAGGGTTACCCATGAACTGAGGCACAGAGAGTGTCACGTGAATCACAAGAAGGTGCTGAAGATCATGCGGGAGAGTGACCTGCTCTGCCGGGTGAGGCACCGGCGGGTGAAGACCACCGACTCAAAGCATCACTTCCCCCGGTATTCCAATCTTATCAAGGGGATAGTCATCAGCCGCTTAAACCAGGTCTGGCTTTCGGATATCACCTATATTCGTATTCGGACGGGCTTCGTTTACCTGGCGGCGATACTGGATGCTTATTCCCGGAAGGCGATTGGATACGCTGTTTCCACTAGGCTGGATACCGCGCTGACGCTGGAGGTGCTCAAAATGGCGATAGCCCGGCGCCGACCTGGCTCAGGTGTTATCCATCACTCGGATCAGGGAGTGCAGTATGCCTCAAGTGATTACGTAGCAGAACTCAAGAGCCATGGCTTTCTGGTCAGTATGGCTCGTGCTGGGAACCCCTATGAGAATGCCAGGATGGAAAGCTTCTTCAAGACACTGAAATACGAGGAGGTGTATCTATGTGAGTATGACACCTTTGAGGATGTGGTAGCCAGGCTTCCCTATTTCATCGATGAGGTCTATAATCGGAAGAGACTTCATTCGGCCCTTGGTTACCGCTCACCGAATGACTTCGAGAAATTAGTGCTTATTCAGGAGGACAATGGATTAACCCGCCAGACTCTCCTAACCCTTTCTGTCCAGCCGTAGGGATGCAGTCCACTTTGCTTGGAGGAATAGCTAGGTGCCCGTTATTTGGAATTAACTCCAAGTTCTCTATTCTCATATCCGTTTTAATGTGATTTTTTATCCGAACTCTCTCCCAGCTATATAAGCATCTTCCTAAGTGTTGTGCCATGACTAACCTCTGAGCTCGAACATAACCATGGCAATTAGTCATTAGGAAAAAGAAATCATTAGGACAAAGTCTGATTAAGATATATCCTCTCTTATTTTTATGTCTGTCACCTTTGCAGCGAGCACAGGATTTGCATTTTAAGTGTTGCGGCTTACCTTTCTCAAGTCTAACCCAGCGAGTTTTACCGCAAATGATACAAGCATAAAAGATATACTTAAAGCTGGAATATCTACCCTTTTTCCCTATTTCTTTCCACCTTCTAATCTCACCTATTTTTGGCGTTACTTTCTTAAAGTACTGCTTTGCCACTTCCTCAACTTGTAGGACTGGTGTGTTGGGAGGAAGGGTAGCTACAAGTGTATGGCCTTGACTTTGGAGGAGATAAGCTCGATTATTTTGCTCGTAGAGAACAAATCCGCATTCTATAAGATGTTGTGGTAAAACCTGGGTCAAGTTAACTGCTGTTTTTCTATTTATACTGACTTCACTCATGTGTATAGCTAGTGTGTGCTACTGGGAAAAAGCCTCTCCTACTTGGTAACACATTTGTCCAAGCCACAAAGGGGGGCGGGATGCCACTTGCCCGATTACAGTCGAGGAGCCACACGGTAGGACTAGGTAATGGTTAAACCCGCCTCGATTTCCCTTGGCAGAGCCCGCTAAAGTTTTTTCAGCCGTAAACCGGGGTTTATCCTACCTTACCAGGGCTCAAAGGGATACTCTGCTTGTGCTGATTCTAAGGTAGTAAGCTGAATGCCGCCCATCCACAGATGTATAATGATAACGTCTCGCAGGTATTTTTCTACATGATAATCTGCGGAATATCCATAAGACCCCATCAATTCTATGCATCCCAACATGGTTTCTATGGCTGTTGAAGTTGAAAATACCTTTGAGGAAGCTGCTCTTCCTACCTGTGGCGTTGAGTTTGTTTTCCCATATAACTCGGGGTGATCAAACATACTGGCAATGTGCATATAGAAAGCTCTGGCAGCCCTTACTTTCATGGCCATTCCCCCAATTTTAGCTGCAAGAAAAGACCTCTCTCTAACGGGTTTACCTACTATAAACCTATCTTTGGTGTAATCTTCTACGATTTCGAGGCATGTCTGCGCCCCGCCTAGCGCCATTGCTCCGTCAGTAAAGCGGCTCTGTAGCATGCTATGAAAAACCTCTGCTCCTTCCCCTCCTGGCCTAGCGGTACAATATTCCTCAGGAACTCTCACATTGTCAAGATACATGGCACCGTTGTAGTCTGTCCATACCATGCCCATTTTCGCTTCTGGTTTACCAAACGATAAGCCTGGAGTGTCTTTAGGAATAGTGATAATGCATATTCCCTCATCTCCCTTATTGGGATCTGTAGTACAAACAGTACTATAAAATTCAGCGACACCATTATTACTAGCCCACATCTTTTGCCCGTTTATCACCCAGTGGCCATCTACAAGTTCAGCTCTTGTTTGAATGGTACGTCCGTGTTGTTGACGGTCTTCAATATTACAGCCACCAGCAGGTTCAGTCATCTCAAAAGCGGCAGAGTGAACTTCGTCGCCACAAAACATGGGGGCGTACGTCTCCAGTGTTGGTTTATTGTTAGTCATCATAGCAGGTGTAAAGGCCCAGGGAATCATGTTGAAATGAAGAGCCACACCAAGATCCCCTCGTCCTAGCTCCTCATTCATAATGCAATAAGTTACATTAGACTCTAGCCCTAAGCCTCCGTATTCCTTTGGAAGCCAGGCCCTGGCACAGTCAAGTTTTATTAGCCCTTTCACCACTTCGTCAAAGGTTTTTTTAGCCAGTTTCTCATCTCTGTGAAAACCCCCATCCAGATTCTGGCGGACATCACCAACAAGCACATGCTTGTCTACATACTCATGCAAAGCATTTGCCAGCATTATGTCTTTCTCTGTAGCCAGCCCTCCCTGGCTGTATTTTGTAATAGGATCTCTTGCTCCAGCCATAATAAAACCTCCTTTTAAAATTTTAAATAGCTTATAAACTCCCCAGGTTAAATTTTAACCTTTATATCGCAACCTCCTCCTGTGCAGCCTTTACGCCAGCTCATCTAGCCTGAGTTGACGCATCTCCTTGCCTCTACGTACATATAGAACTGCCCCAATTATTAGCCAGAAGCCTATAAACGCGCCAGACCATATTAACGTAGTTTTCCCTGAAGTGACGATAAGGTAGCCTGCAACTATTATTCCCGCTACCGGGAATATCTTACTGAGAAACCAGCCAGCTAAACTATAATCTTTCCAGAAAGCTTTTATATTTGCCACAGAAACTACTATGTAGGCGATTAAAAACAACACAGCCTGCATACTCACCCAGACAAGAAGTCCATCCCAAAGCCCAAAAATTCTTGCTTGAATCCAGGCACCAAAACCAGTAACAGCACCGACAACTATCAACATAAGCCACGGTGTTTGGTATTTTCTATGAATAGTGCCAAAAACCTTCGGTAAAACCTTATCCCTGGCCATATCAACGAATATTCTGGGGCCTGCATTTTGACAGGCTACTAAGCAGGTAGTTATAGAAAGCGTAATGGCAAACAATATAAAGGGCCAGAATCTACCGAAGCCTATTACTGCTGCGTCTACCAATGGGTCAGGTGAAGCTGCTAGACCGCCTATGTTGTCCCACCAGAGTATAGGGATTATCGTGGTCGCTATAAGGTAAACTAGCCCTACCATTGTCACTGATAATAAAACTCCTAGACCTATTAATCGGGGTTTACTTTCCTCTACTATGGTAGTTATTGAAGCAAATCCAAGAAAGTTCCAGGTTACAAAGAGAGCAGCCATCATGACCCCGGATAGGCCAATCGCCTGAGTTACTCCTAAACCAGTAAAACTAGGGTTGAAAGCCGCCGCCAATTTTGTCCCTAGATCTGGCACTGTTCCCATGAAGCTGTGTAGTAGAACACCACATAGAGCTAAGATTATTACCGTCTCAGTCACATACAATCCAAAGGAGGTCCCTGAAGCGAGTCTTATCCCCCGTATGGATATCAAAGTTACAAAAGCCTCCATGATTAGAATAACCGCCCAATATGGTAACCATGGCCATAGTTCCCCAGTATACAAATACAATATCATTAAAGGTGGTATGGGAGTAACGTAAACACAGGCAACACATGCCCATACCAGCCAAGCCGGCCAAACTCCAAATTCGCTAAACACATATGCATAATGGCTTCCACACTTTGGCATCTTGACGGCCATCCTGTAGTAGGAAACTGCCCACAAGAAAACAAAACCAGTTCCAATCAGCACTGGAAGTGCCATACAATGCCCTGAGACAGATGCCTGGAATGCCATTATACCACCCAAGCACATAGCTGGAGACATCAGAGAGGCACCGTATCCTGCTGTCCACCATAAACTCTTGACAGCTTCCTTCTTTAATGTTACTTCACCCGTTGTTGTTACATCCTTACTAGACAATCTAATCCTCCTTTTTCTGTTATGGTGTTAATTTACGTACTTAATTTTCCCTGCTACCCAATAAAAAGGGAGGTATAGAACAAAAATCCATACCTCCCTAAGATAAACATATCTGTTAGGAGCTAGCATATTACCCCCCTCTTTGGAGAATTTAATGTTCTGTTTGTCTCTCTCTCTGCATTTTCCTTTCATATAACAGCATCACCTCCTTCTGTGAAATCATGAATCTGTCAGACTGTTTGTCGTTTGGAGCTGTAATGGAGAAGTCAATTTATCCCTTGCCTCTGCGTCAGGATGAATTAACAAAATCCTTTCCATCTCAATAGCCAAATCTGATGTTCTCCCCCCAGATCTCTTCATCCGCTAGGAGATTTAGAACGCTATCCTTGCTATGCTGCAATATTACTCTCAGGGTCATGTGCTGCCCCTATGCGGGCAATGATAACAATGCCTTTCTATCTTGTCAATGCCTCTAGAATGATGTTTGATAGTTTTTAATGTCCTCCTGGGCTTTCTTACCTTGACGGACGTGGTGCGCTCTGCTATGATCACGTCGTGTCTACCGAAGATGCCCCTCTAGTTTCATTTCTGAAGGAACTAATGCGTCGGCGCAAACGCTTGCCGAGCCAATTGGCAACTGATTTAGGCGTTAGCCACGCTACCGTTAGCCGCTGGCTTTCCAGCGAAGATGTTTCCAGTACACGGTCCTGTCGGAAACTGGCTGAATATAGTGGCGTGCCCTTGCAGAAGGTCCTTTCCATTGTTGGTCACCTTCCGAAAATAGAGGAAGAGGTATGCCATGATTGGCCTGAATTTCGTGAGTATGCTCAGGGCAAGTATCCAAAGGAGCTGGATGAAGACCTAATTACTATGATTGAGGACCTGATTGAGCGGCGGAGGAAAAGACATGACCCAAAGAATTCCTAAGTGGGAATCCGAACTATGGCATTACATAAGTAGTAACGATGGCACGCAATGCCCTTTGTCTGGCTACCGCCATGCAAAACAAAAGGGAGGCTGGTGCCCTGCTGCTTGTATGGAGCAAGTGTGTCGACTAGTGGATAGTAGGTATTCTAATGTCGAGGATTACGATTCTATAGAACGCCCGACATCCTGTAGAATCTTTGAACTGGTAGAAATGTTGGCGCAGAAGTATATTAAGAGGAGGAAGGTTTACCACCCACCGGTGCCAACAGAGCTTGTTTCGCTGGCTGACGAGCAGCATCCGATAGAAGTCCGCTTGGTGCCATTGACGGCCTATCATGGTGCTATCTGGCATCTGAAAGGTAGCTGGATAATACAACTTAATGAAAATGATGCACCGGCTACAAGGAGATTTACGCTATTCCACGAGATTTTCCACATTTTAGCTCACCGTAAAGCCACCCCCGTTTTTCGGAAGGGAGAGCTTAAGGCCGGTCACTTTAATGAACTTTTAGCTGAGCAGTTCGCTATCAGCATCCTAATGCCTGCCGAGATGGTGAGGAGAAAGTGGGCAGAGAGTAATAGTTTAAGCAAGATGGCGGAAATCTTTGACGTTCCGAAGTCAGTAGCGTGTGTCAGACTTAAGTTGCTGCATTTAATTTAAGTTAAATT
>JAGMDB010000129.1 GCA_023128875.1 Dehalococcoidia bacterium
CCCTATCGGCAAAAAATCCCCCAGATTGCAGTATGTAATGGGAGCTACATTATGATAATCATTAACAGGCGGGGTTTTTTGCACTACTGCTGCAGCCAATGTTACAATGCCAGAGGTATGGTGCTTAGCGGTCGTACAATTAAAGAAGAGATTGCTAAGAGACGAATAGTTGTTGAGCCTCGGAGAAGCGACTGCTACCAGATATTATGAAAACTTCAGCAAGGGGAGCTAAATAGTCAATGCTGACTAAAGAATATATGAAACGGGCGCTATCTTTGGCTAGATTAGCTGTAGGATATACCCATCCTAACCCGGCAGTGGGAGCTGTAATTGTGAAGGAGGGGGTTATTGTAGGCCGGGGGTGCACACAACCGGTTGGCTCAAGCCATGCGGAAGTGGTAGCACTTGACCAAGCCGGTGAAAAGGCAAAAGGCGCCACCATGTATGTTACTCTGGAACCCTGCTGTCACTATGGGCGGACTCCACCCTGCACTCAGGCTATAATTAACGCCGGCATCTCAGAAATATACGTAGCATTACTTGATCCCAATCCAGTAGTTTCAAGCCGTGCTATAAGAGAACTAAACGAAGCTGGCATTGAAACTCACATCGGTGAGTGCCGGGAGGAAGCCTATGAAATAAATGAGGCTTATATCAAATTTATCACCACGGGTTTGCCTTTTATTATTGTTAAAGTGGCTATGAGCCTCGATGGGAAGATTGCTACTAAAACTGGCCACTCCAAATGGATAACTAATGAAGAATCCAGGAATTATGTGCATAGCTTGCGTCATATCGCTGACGCTATAATGGTGGGGGTGAATACCGTCATCATTGATAACCCCAGGCTTACCGCTAGAGGTTGCCAGGGTAAAGGTGGCTGGACAAAGATGCAACCATTGCGGCTAATTATTGATAGCAATGGCAGAACACCGTTGGACTCTGAGATTTTGAAGCAACGAGGAAAAACTTTGCTTGCAGCAGTTGAACCTCTGAATCCAGAAAGGAAAGAAAGATTTGCCCAAGCTGGGGTGGAGGTGCTGGAACTACCTGGAATAGAGGGGCTGGTAGATTTGGAGGAATTGCTTAAGGTGATAGGGAAGCGAAACATAGTCACAGTTCTGGTAGAAGGGGGAAGTAAAATCCTGGGTTACCTCTTTGACCACAGGCTGGTGGACAAAGTAATGGCTTTCATTTCGCCTATAATCATTGGCGGTAGGGAAGCCAAGACCGCAGTAGCTGGTGACGGAGTTGGTACTGTAATTGAAGCCTTATGCCTGGAGCGGGTTAAAATTAGGAGCTTCGGCGATAATGTATTGATCAGCGGGTGTGTGAAGAAGAGAGAGCAGCAAGAATCGTAGATCCTGTAGAGCAATAGCATGTTTACCGGCATAGTTGAGGAAATCGGCATAGTCAAAGAAGCGGATTCACATCATTTACTCATTGGAGCCCGAAAGGTGCTGGAAGGGCTAGAAATAAGCGACAGCATATCTGTTAATGGAGCTTGCTTAACAGTCACCTCTGTAAACGGTAATGTCTTCAACGTTGATGTTATGCCAGAGACATTGCGTCGCACCGATCTCGGTGGACTCCATTATGGCGACCAGGTAAACCTGGAAAGGGCACTCCTAATAGGCGGGCGCCTTGGAGGCCATTTAGTACTGGGACATGTCGATGGTACAGGCGAAATAGTCACTGTAACCTCTGAAGAAGCAGCACGTGTTATGAAGATTTCAGCTCCAGCCAAGTTGATGCCTTTTATAGCTACTAAGGGATTCATTGCTGTCGATGGTGTTAGCCTTACTATTGCAGGCCTTGATGATTTTTCCTTTACTGTGTCTCTGATAGCGTACACTCTGGAAAATACCACCTTGGCTAGCAGAAGACCCGGAGATGAAGTCAATTTGGAGGTAGACGTCATAGCCAGGTATGTAGAGCGGCTGAAGGAAAGAAGTAGCGGGGATTTAACCTTTGAATTCCTTGAAGAATATGGATTCATGAGTAAGGAGAACTAAATAATGTTAGCCACCATAGCAGAAGCGATTGAAGACATAGGGGCAGGCAAGTTTATTATTATAGTTGATGATGAAAGCCGCGAAAATGAAGGTGACATGGCGATAGCGGCAGAAAAAATCACTCCTGAGGCTATAAATTTTATGGCAAAGCATGCTCGGGGATTAATTTGTCTTCCTATCATCAAGCAGAGGCTCGATGAGTTGGGAATACCGCTAATGGTTCAAGACAACACATCGAGGCATTCTACCGCCTTTACCGTATCTATTGAGGCAAAACACGAAGTAAGCACCGGAATTTCTGTTTTTGACCGGGCTCAAACCATAAAAACAGTGCTCGACCCGGATAGTAGAGCGGATGATTTAGCCCGTCCAGGTCATGTATTTCCCATTCGAGCCAGAAACGGCGGTGTATTGGTACGAGCAGGACACACCGAGGCTATCGTTGATTTAGCCAGGTTAGCTGGACTTTACCCCGCTGGCGTCATATGCGAGGTTATGAATGAAGATGGCACCATGGCACGTTTGCCTGAACTTGAGATTGCGGCCTCTAAGTATAGTCTGAAGATTATAACCATTGCAGATTTGATTGCTTATCGCCTTAGTCATGAAAAACTAGTGGAGAGAGTAGCTGATGCCAAATTGCCTACTAAGTTTGGCGAATTTGCAATTGTAGCTTATAAGAGCAATGTCGACGCCACTGAACATGTTGCCCTGGTTAAAGGCAACATATCAGGCGATAAGCCGGTATTGGTGCGTGTCCATAGTGAATGCCTTACCGGAGACGTCTTTAGCAGCTTAAGATGTGATTGCGGCGATCAAATCAAGCTGGCAATGCAAAGCATAGCTGAGGAAGGCAGGGGGGTTTTTCTTTATATGCGGCAAGAGGGAAGGGGAATCGGGCTTCACAATAAACTCCGCGCTTATGCTCTTCAAGATCAGGGAATGGATACCGTGGATGCCAACATCGCTTTAGGCTTTGCTCCTGATTTGAGAGAGTATGGGGTTGGAGCTCAGATTTTGGCTGATTTAGGTTTACATAACATTCGTCTGCTTACTAACAACAGCAAGAAAGTAGTTGGATTACAGAGCTACGGCCTCAAGATAGTAGAGACCGTGCCACTAATAACTCAACCCAACCTTTACAACATTCGCTATCTGGAAACCAAGCAAAAAAAGCTAGGACACCGTCTAGACATAGAGGAGGTAACTAATGGCTAAACTTTATGAAGGCATATTAATAGGAAAAGGTTTTAAGTTTGCTGTGATTGTCTCGCGATTCAACGAGCTCATAACCACCAGGCTCCTTGAAGGGGCGAAGGACGGCTTACTGCGCCATGGCGTTGATGAGAAAGACATCGATATTGCATGGACCCCGGGCTGTTTTGAAATTCCGCTGATTGCTAAGAAATTGGCCCAGAGGGGCGAATATAATGCTGTGATATGCCTTGGTGCTATAATTCGCGGCGGAACTCCGCACTTTGAGTATTTATCTTCCGCAGTAACTAGGGGAATTAGTAAAATAAGCCTGGATTCGGGATTGCCCGTAATACAGGGTATAATTACCGCTGATACTCTGGAACAAGCTATTCAAAGAGCAGGAACTAAAGAAGGCAACAAAGGCTTCGCTGCCGCGGTGAGCGCTATCGAAATGGCAAACTTAATTAAGGCTATTCAGTGACCTTATAAACCCTGTCACCACGCCTTACCCTCTCGGCAATTTGTATGCCGATAAGGTCACCAGCTTTACCCTCGGCAATGTTAACACGGTCAATCTGCATGGATTCCACAACAAGTTCCATGTCTGTAGTGGCACCCTTGATGTGGATTTTGTCACCTTGCCTTAATGTACCGCTTAGCTTTATACCCGCCACCACCGGCCTGGCGAAGAAATCGGTCACCTCACCGATTACTACCTCAGGCATTCTTGAGCACCTCCTTTCTTCAAATAATTTACTTAATTAATAATGTATACCACTTGCGATTATAAATCAATAAGCACAACCAGACAGACATATCTTGACAGGACGCCTGTTTAAACCTATGATAATAGCATCAAAAAGCTGATTGGAGGCAATAAATTATGGTGGAACAAAAGCCGGAAAAAGCATACACATGGGAAGAAATTTTTTCTTTTGATCGCCTGAAAAGAGCTATGACAGCCAGGGCACTGAATAGAATTGAACAGATGTGGCAGGGAAATGAACCTATAAGCCCGGAGCAGATTAGCGAAGTGATCAACGATGAGTGGCAGAAGGTTAAGCAAGCAGTACGCTCATCGCCAGCAGCAAGAGAATCATTCCGAAAATATCTGCAGCACACCGTCTCTGAAGAGGTAGATAAACTAATACAAGAAGGCAGGGCTGAACTGGAATCTTTGGGCGTGGTTGAGAGGAGTTTGTAGATTTGGCTTCAGGAGATAGCCATGACCCAGTCAGTGGAGTTAATTCTGAGGCAACCATGCAGCAGGTGAACAAACGACTTGAGATGCTGGATAAAAGGCTGGATAATATGGACTCCGTAATTACATCTCTAGTAGAAAGGGTGATGCACCAACCTCTCACCCTGGAAATATCATGCCCTAAGTGCGGTCAAT
>JAGMDB010000013.1 GCA_023128875.1 Dehalococcoidia bacterium
GGTTCCTTTATGGAGCGAAGGCGCTCCACTAGGTTAACTAGAGGAATAAGCTCTAGCTTAAGTTGTTTTGCCTTTATCGTTTCGCTGAGTTTATGATGAGCAGCGAATGAGAGATGATTTGCCTCGAAGCCTAATTTATGCCATCGCAAATCAGATGTCAACCCGGGAAGCCAGTTATCTAATTCCCCTCTAATCTGTATGACTTCAAAACCTTGTGTCTCTTGTTTAGCCTGTTCTGTATAGCGAGAGTCGGTGGCTAGAATGGTATGGCTATTCGAGATAATCAACCATCCTGTGGAGCCGGTAAATCCAGAAAGGTAACGGTAGTTCTCGGGCTGAGAAACCAGAAGAGCATCCAAGCCCTTTTGGCTAATTATAGGCCATAGCTTCTGCAGCCGGTTTATAGCCAACTCTCTCTCTTCAGTTCAGCGACTAAAGTTCGCAAGGCAGCGATATATCCTCTCCAACCCAAACCGCTGACTTGCCCCCTGGCGATGGGAGCTATTACAGACTTAGCTCTCCATTCCTCACGACTATAAATATTAGACAAATGAACCTCAATTATTGGCAGCTTGGTATCAGCTAAAGCATCACATAGGGAAAGACCATAGTGAGTGAGAGCCCCTGGGTTGATAATTATGCCATCGGCTGAATTTGCTTGCTCTTGAATGAAATCTATAAGGGCGCCTTCGCTGTTAGACTGGAAAGTCACTGTCTCCACATTTAATGCCTCGCCCTGCTCCTCCACTAGAGAATTGATTTCAGCTAAGGTCTTCTGTCCATATATTTCCCTGTTTCGTTTACTCAGCATGTTTAAATTCGGACCGTTAATAACCAGGATTTTCATAAAGTTGCTCCTTCTTGTTCTTTTTTCTTAAGCTCAGATAGTTTTACTCTATGTCCACAGGCAGTGCATTTTGCCCAGACCTTGCGATATAATACCAGGAGTTTACCGCAGTTAGGGCAGGACTGCGGGATTGGTTTATAACTTGTGGCGAATTTGCAGTTTGGGTAATTGCTGCATCCGTAGAATGTTTTTCTCTTTTTGTTCACTCTTTCCACCAACTCGCCGCTGCACTGTGGACAGGAAATTCCTATCTTGACCAGGTAGGGCATTGTCGTCTTACAATCGGGGTAGCCGCTACAGGCCAGAAATTTGCCGAACCGTCCCACTTTTACCACCATAGGTCGACCGCAAATAGGGCAGTTTTCGTTGCTTGGTTTGGTCATGTCAACCTTTTTTACGTTGATTGAAGCTTTATGTAGCATGTCTTCGAAAGGAGAGTAAAAATCTCTCAACAGGGATATCCATTCCATCTTTCCCTGAGCTATCTCATCCAGTTGTTTCTCCATCTGCGCCGTGAATCCGAGATCAACGATTTTGGAGAAATGTTCAGTCAAAATGCTACTAACAATTACACCTAATTCGTGTGGGCAAAATTTGCCATTCGCTTTATATACATATTCCCTTTCCTGAATAATAGACAAAATGGGAGCATAAGTGCTGGGGCGTCCGATCCCCTTTTGCTCCAGCGCCTTTATCAATGTCGCCTCGGTATAGCGGGGTGGTGGCTGAGTGAAGTGTTGCTCTGGGAAGACTCCCTGATAGCTTAATTTGCTGCTGATTTCCAGCTCGGGTAAGGAAACAAAGCCCTCTTGCTTCTCTTCATCCCTGCCTTCGCTATAGACAGTCATGAAGCCCGGAAATCTAAGAGTAGAGCTAGCTGCTTTGAGCAGATAGCCTTTTTGTTTTGTGAGATTTGCTGCTATCTCTACGTTGGTTGTGTGGTATGAAGCTGATGACATTTGGCTTGCCACCATGCGTTTCCAAATGAGGGCATAGAGTCTTAGTTGCTCTGTGGTGAGAAATGGCCTAATCTGATCTGGTTGGCGATGAATCTTCGTGGGGCGAATTGCTTCGTGGGCTTCCTGTGCCCACTGTGCTTTCTTAATGAAGCGACGCGGCTTTGATGGTAGAAAATTGTTGCCGTACTTCTCCTTGATGAAGTCTCTTGCCTCGGCTATCGCAGATGCAGCTACATGGGTGGAATCTGTGCGCATATAGGTAATAAGCCCCATGGACCCCTCCTTGCCAAGAGGCAAGCCTTCATAAAGCTGCTGTGCAATAGCCATAGTGCGCTTGGCGGTAAAATGCAATTTCCTCCAGGCCTCCTGTTGCAGAGTGCTGGTGATGAAAGGCGGAGATGGCTGCCGAGCTATCTGCTTAGTCTCTACTGACTTAACTATATATTCCGCCTTTTCCAGATAGGCGGCAATCTCATCTGCCTTCTCTTCACCACAGATATCTAGCTTAGTGCCGTCGGCTAAGGCTGCGAGTTTGGCTCTAAACTTCGTTTCCTGCTCTTCAAGTGGAGCTAGCTCGACTTCGATAGTCCAATACTCTTCAGGATTAAAATCCTTAATTTCCTGTTCGCGGTCAACGATTATTCTTACTGCCACCGATTGAACCCTGCCGGCAGAGAGGCCTCGCTGTACCTTTTTCCACAGGAGCGGGCTTAGTTTATAGCCAACAAGTCTATCGAGAATGCGCCTGGCTTGCTGGGCATTAACTAAATTCATGTTGATGGAGAGAGGTTTCTTGAGCGCCCTTCTTATTGCCTCCTTGGTTATCTCGTGGAAGACTATGCGGTGAATGGTTGCCTTATCTTCATCTAATTTGGCTGCTTTAACCAGATGCCAGGAGATTGCTTCTCCTTCGCGGTCGGGATCGGTAGCCAAATAGATAGAGCTGGCTTTACGTGCTGCCTCTCCAATTTCTTTAACTATCTTTCTCTTTCCCTGCGGGATAACATATTGCGGGGTGAAATTTTCATCTATGTTCACTCCTAGACTTGTCCGAGGTAGATCACGCACATGCCCTAATGATGCCTTGATAGTGTAGCCACGCCCCAGGATTTTATTTAATGTCCTGGCCTTAGCTGGCGATTCGACAATAACCAATTCCTTTGCCATGATTCACCCCGCCTTAATTTCGTGAGCCAGCGTATAATTCATATTTCCTACTTGTTTAGTTACTCCTTTCAATTCCAGTATGGCTAGTGTGCTGCTTACCTCTGGCACAGTCAAACCGCTATGACGGCAAATTTCATCTATGTGCTTTGGCTCAGAAGTTAGCTGCTTTAGTATCGCTGATTCAGCTTCATTAACTGGAAGGAATTCCTTAATTTTCAGTTGCTGAGGAGCAACTATAGATAAGTTTAGTTCTTCAATAATGTCAGCGCAATTACGAACCAGTTTGGCTCCTTCCTGTATAAGGTGGTTGGTTCCTCTACTAGCTGGAGAAAGGATGCTGCCAGGGATAGCAAAAACCTCCCGATTCTGTTCCAGCGCTTGAAAAGCGGTAATCAAGGCTCCGCTTCTTTCTCCAGCCTCCACTACCAATACACCCAGGCTCAAACCGCTCATGATACGATTACGTAGCGGGAAATTTTCAGCCCTGGGCTTGACACCTAAAGGATGTTCACTTACTAGAGCCCCGTGTTCCATAATGGCTTGAGCTAACTTGCCGTTTTCAGCAGGGTAAACGATATCCAGACCGGAGGCGAAGACAGCTATGGTTTTGCCTCCGGTCTCTAAAGCAGCCCGATGAGCTATGGAATCAATTCCTCTGGCTAGCCCGCTGACAACTGTGATTTTACTCCTTGCCAAATCTGTCACGCTCTCTTCAGTTACCTGCCGCCCATATACAGTGGGGCGGCGGGTGCCCACCACAGCAAGGCAGGGCTCATCTTTGAGGGATAGAAGATTGCCCCGGATATAGAGCACCGGTGGGTAATCATAAATTTCCCTTAACTTGACCGGATAATCAGGGTCTTCACAGACAAGCGTTTTCACCTTATGGCGTTCCAGTTTTTCTGTCTCAGCATCCAGAGAAATTTTAGGGCGTAGGAGGAGTAAAGCCTCTATGCTTCGTGAATCTAACCCTGTTTGCTTTAGCTCGCTTTCCGAGGCTTTCCAGGCGTCTTGTAAGTTGCCAAAGTGTTCCTTTAATTGGGAAAACCTTACTCGGCCAATCCCGGGTATCCGAGAGAAGCCTACCCAGTATTTGAGCTCATCGGTGGCTACCATAGCGGTAAGGTAATCTTATCATAGGCACTAGCTAGGGACAACGAATTTTTTGTTGCAGCTCTGGCAATATAGTCTGGGTGGCTTTATATCCCTGCGATATAGCCTCTTCTCCTTTATGAAATCCAAATGTTCCAATATGGCTGACATCTGGAGTTATGATTATATCAGCGGATTTTGCTGCTAATTTGCTCAGTTCACATTCCATGGCATGTATCGACTGGGTCAAAACATTAAATATATCCGGGGTCTTTGGCTCTATTCCTCCCCTGTGGGTATAAATCTTGGCTTTGGCGATATAGAGAAGGTCATCAAGAATCTTAATTTTATCCTTATCCTGACGTACTAAGCTATCAATTCTCTTCTTTACCGCCAATAGGCGTGTGTCCCCAAGATGGAGGCTTGGCCTTACTTTAGTTTCTTTTCCGCCAGGCTGTTCGCTTTTTCTTTGTGGGGCAATAGCAATTGTGTTTACGGCAATAACTATCTCTGCCCCCATGCTGCGAACAACATCAACAGGCAGAGGATTGACTACTCCACCATCAATCAAAAATCTGTTATCCCATTTCACTGGTATGAATATTGCCGGCATCGAGATGCTTGCTCTCACTGCTTCTATTACTGAACCTTCTGTGATGATAAGCTCCTCCATGGTCTCAACATCGGCAGTTACAACTGCAAGTGGTATTTCTAAATCCTTAAATTTTACATCCCCAATGAGGGAATTCAAAAAGGATTTAACCTTCTGTCCTTGAACAAACCCTTTCCATAGCAATATCAAGTTCATGTCAACTAAACGAGCCAATTTTTTCCAATCTACTCCTAATGCTATCTCCTCCAAAACAGTTGCCTTTCTTTCCTTGGCATAGCAAGCGCCTATTAATGCTCCAGCACTGGTGCCACTTATCATGTCAATAGGAATTGATTCCTCCTCCAGAGCTTTTAATACTCCGATCTGAGCTAAGCCGCGGGCAGCACCGCCACTTAAGGCTAAACCAACTTTCGGGATTTTAGACATTGAAATCTCCTTTAATCTTTGAGCGCATAATCTACGGCTGCTTTGGCATATATCGCTGTAGTATCAAAAAGAGGAACTGTACAATTCTCTTGGTCACCTAATCTTTCTCTTATAGTTTCATTTATCATTCGGTAATACTCTGCCGTTGATTCCCAAGTCATTCCTCCGATAAGCCCGATTATTTTCATAGTGCCCCTCCTCTATACTACTTTGCCCAAATCATACTATATTAAAAAGCTTAACGTCCTCTAGTTTATAAAAGGAGAGAGCGACTTAATTTTTTAATATATCGCTACTAAAATGCTTTGCATGTTTGTAGTGTCTGGTATCGGGATAAAGCGATCTGCAAAGCCAGTTTAGGCATCGCACGAGGCAGGATACCATTTTAACCTTTCATTTCCATCATACTTAGATTCAGCCACTCTTCTGGAGAAATAATTTTGTATTGTCTCTTGTCTCCTCCTCCATTCTCGCAACTGATAGCTACTTCAACCTCATATTCACCAGGTGGTAAATAAGCTTGATTTTGCCTAAGGTGTACTTGGCTCAATGCTAACGGAATTGCAACCCAACAACCTGGAACTCGTTGACCTTTTTGAGAAAATACAATATCAAGACGTCTTTGTCCTCTTCCAATATTAACAGACTGGGGTTCTACAGTTCTCATTGAATAATCTACATCAGCCCAGTGTAAGTTGTATTGTCTTTCAAGATGAACTACATTTGATGGACTTGATACCACCCTAAGTATCGCTAGAGAGTTTATTGCGGTTTTTGGTTTCCCGTTTTTAATATGCAAGTTAGCAAATTTTCGTATCCAGCCTGTATCATAGTAATTGAAAGTTCTGAGGTCCTTAGTGGCATCAAAGGGAAGGATGTTTAATTTTGGTCGTTTCAAAAAGGTAATAATATCCTTGATGGTCAGCCACATAATTGAGATTAACCCTGCCAGCCCACCAATCTTAAAAATGATTTCTGGAACCATCTTTTAAACTCCCTATGCTGCCCGAGTAATATGTAGCGCCCAATGTTTTGCAGACACATAAAGTTGTTGGAGGCGATTTGGGTGAGCGCAGTTCGAATTAGATACAAAGACGCTAGGCACTATGCTAATCTATGCCTCAATTTGAATATTCTTAACTAGTGGCCCAAATACCTCTCTAAACTTTATTACGAGAGGAGCCCCCCATTCGATTAATTGTTTAAGTTTTTGTTCACCGTCATCGATTGTTCCATCAGTTGCAAAATAAATACGGCAACCTCGGCTGTCAGGTAAAGGATCCCAAATCAACTCTCTACCAAATTTTTCTTCAATTGCTACTCTATTTTCTTTTAATTTTGCAAAGGCTGTATCGTTATACTCCCTTTTGCCCATATCTATATAGATTTCAACTCTGAACTTGTTGTCAATTGTGAAGCAAGAGGATTCTGAAAATCCACTTCTTCCGATTCCTAAGCCCCACCATGATTGAGGTAATGCTTTCGCACGGGTAAAATTTGGTTGGATGCTAAGGATTCTACCACGAAATTCCTCGAAAAATTCTAAATATCGTTTATTTCTTGGAGATAGCTCAGGTGAGATTGTTTTTCTTTTTGAGGGAGGAGGGCCAGCAACTATTCTAAAGTTAGGAGCAGGTCGTGAGTTGTCAACTTGAAAAACTTCTAACTCGATTCCGTAAAAACTCATTCCCTCTGGCGATATTTTGTTTAGCCACTCAATCGCACTCCTATGAGCAGTTTGAAATTTATTTGCAATCCATATCATGATTCCAGCTTCCTTAGCTGCTGAGTAGGTAATTAGTTTTCCCAGGTGATCATGATTGGATTCACCAAATTGGTTTTCGATGATTATAGGCATTTGTGAATAATTATCTGTTCCGGTTAAATCAATCCGGAAATTGTATATGTATTCTTCTCTGCTCTCGATCTCAATTTGGAGCTCCAAAACTTCATTTAGGGCATCAATATTCTCCATAATCCAAGGTGATAGGTCTTTCTCTTCATGAGGCCAAATCTTTTTTATTTCCCCTAATTCTAATCTTCTTAGCTTACCAATTTTTGACATGGTTACCTCCTACTTCCAAATTGTGGCGGAGAGGGTGGGATTCGAACCCACGGTCGCCAAAGGCGACACGCGCTCTCCAGGCGCGCCTGCCAGACCACTCCAGCACCTCTCAATATGTAATTCATTTCATTTTCTTCTAATTCGTATCTTCCGCGGTTCTACGATAATCAAGTTTCCCTTGAAGTCATTCTCAGACAGGTCATTGAATCTCTCTAGAAGATAACGGTTCACTTCTATAGTCGACATTTCATTGGGGAAGTGCACAGTGACAATCCCGAATGCCTTTAACATCATATCCATGCTTCTCAAGAGTTGCCCCTGTAGAGCGAGGCATATCTTCATCAATCACAAATTTTGGCATTTTATCCTGCTGCCTTGATCTCTTCGCTGGATAAGCTCTTAGCTGCATAGTTAAGGACAGCTAATACATCCTCATGAGTGATTTCGTACTCAGCCATAACTTCTTCGTAGGTCATTCCTCCGGCAAGTTTGCCAATAATAAGGTCTACTGGGACGCGTGTTCCGCTAATCACAGGCTTACCAAAACGGATTTTCTCATCTACGCTAATCCTTGGAGCTATTTCCATAGTATTCCTCCTTCAATTTTAGTGCTGTATGTCATTTCTCCTCTAATTCAAC
>JAGMDB010000130.1 GCA_023128875.1 Dehalococcoidia bacterium
CTGCAAGCTGGCATTTACCACTATGAAGTAAACAGTCATTCACTGGTTTTGCACTTGCCGGGCGATTTAAGGGAAGAGTTAGCTAAAGCTGCTCTAGACCAGGGGTTTGTTGCCAATGCTCCCATAGATATTGTTATCTGCGCCCTATATATAAGGACTTCCTATAGATATGGCAGGCGGGGTGAGAGATATGTTCACGTGGAGGTAGGACATGTAGGGGAAAATATCCATCTTCAAGCTGTAGCTTTGGGATTAGCTACAGCGGAAGTAGGTGCCTTCGATGATGAGGAAGTCAGAAAAGTTCTGCGGTTGCAGGAGCAAATTAAACCTTTGTATATCATGCCTATTGGTAAACAACTGTAAAAGATAGGGTCGTTAAACACAGAAGGTAGCCTGAAATTACATACGTTATCTACAGGATGATGGATTGCTAGCCATGTTCTTATTACTCAGGGACTTATATTTGGCACTGTCTCTCTGCACCCGTCTTTACCTCATGGCGCGGCTGGTCTTGCCACTGCTGCTCTTTGGTGTCTTGCTGGTGCTCTTTGCGTCGTATTTGGCAACGCCTTTGCAAAGCTAATAGCTAAAAAACAGCTAAGCTAAAATTTCTTTTCCCCAGCTTGTTTTATCAACCAGTATTCTATGCTGTCTGCCAGAGCTAGCCAACTGGCTTCAATGATATTGGTTGAGCTGCCTACGGTTCGCCAGTGCTTCTTGCCATCGCTAGATTCAATGAGCACCCGCACCTGTGAAGCGGTGCCTGCGGTTTCTTCAAGTATACGTACCTTGTAATCAGTAAGCTCTACAGCGGTCAAATTGGGGTGGAATTGTATTAAGGCTTTACGCAGTGCTTGGTCAAGCGCATTGACTGGTCCATCACCTTCAGCGGCGGTATGTACTATCTTATCTCCTACCTTAACCTTGATAATGGCTTCTGATAGTGGCTCTTCTTGATTTCCGCTACTAGGAGGGCGGCGGCGTTTCTCCACCACCACCATAAAGTCAACTAGCTCAAAGGGTGGTTGGTAATCAGATTGGGCACGGTAAAGCAATAAATCGAATGATGCCTCAGCGCTATCATATTGAAAACCCTGTTTTTCCTGTAGCTTGATTTGTTTCAGTATTTTTTCAATTCCTTTGCCTCCGGGAAGGGGCAATCCACGCTCTTTAGCTTTATAGATAATACTCCTTCTACCCGCTAACTCGGAGATAATGACATGAGGCCGATTACCTACCAGTTCAGGATTTATATGCTGGTAACTATCCTCCCATTTTGCTAAACCAGAAACGTGTACCCCCCCCTTATGCGAGAATGCATTGACACCCACATAAGGAAGCCGATCGTAAGGAGGTAAATTAGCTATCTCGGATACATAGCGCGAAACATCGCTTAGCCTGCTTAGCTGCTGGTTAGCAACACAATCAATATCCATCTTAAGCTTTAGAGTTGGAATGATAGAACAAAGATTGGCGTTGCCACAGCGTTCACCATATCCATTAATAGTTCCTTGGATTTGATTGACGCCTGCCCGAATGGCAGCTAAAGAGTTAGCTACAGCAAGTTCAATATCGTTATGAGCATGGATGCCCAGAGGGGTAGAAGCCACTCTGCGAACAGCTTCAACGGATGCTACTATTTGCTGAGGTAAAGTGCCTCCATTAGTGTCGCAAAGGATTATACATTCAGCGCCAGCCTTAGCAGCGCGGATAATAACCTCAAGCGCGTATTCAGGATTCCCACTATGGCCGTCAAAGAAGTGCTCGGCATCGAAAAAAACTCTGAGGCCATTTGCTCTCAGATAAGCAATAGAATCCGTGATCATGTTGAGGTTTTCTCCCAATGTAGTTTCCAGAACTTGAGTCACTTGCTTGTCCCAGCTCTTGCCTACAATAGTAGCCGCTTCAGCATTGGACTCTAACAGGGCTTTAAGGTTGGTATCTTCTTCCACTTTACAACTTGCGCGCCTGGTGCTGCCAAAAGCCACTATCGTAGCGTGATTCAATCTCAACCTTCCTGCCTTGATAAAGAATTCTGTATCTTTGGGATTAGAGCCAGGCCAACCACCTTCAATGAAATCAATGCCTAGCTCGTCTAATCTCTGAGAAATCTTCAGCTTATCCTCGACAGAAAAAGAGATTCCTTTCTGCTGAGCACCATCACGTAAAGTTGTGTCATAAAGCTGTATTATTGACATTCTATCCTTTGAGCAATCAAATCTCCCATCTCTTTCGT
>JAGMDB010000131.1 GCA_023128875.1 Dehalococcoidia bacterium
AGAGCACGTTCTTGGTAAGAACGGGGTCACCAGTTCGAATCTGGTTGTGGGCTTTTAGTTAAAGGAGGTTAACAAAAAATGGCGAAGAAAGTTTATGAACGAGTTAAACCACATATTAACGTGGGTACCATAGGGCATGTTGACCACGGGAAGACTACGCTAACTGCAGCGATAACAGAGGTGTTGGCTAAAGCAGGCTTTGCGCAATTTCGGCCTTTCGAATCTATAGATAATGCCCCTGAGGAGAAAGCTAGAGGGTTAACAATTGCCATTGCTCATATTGAATATGAAACTGACAAACGCCATTATTGCCACGTTGACTGCCCTGGGCATGCTGACTATATCAAAAACATGATAACCGGGGCAGCTCAGATGGATGGGGCTGTTTTGGTAGTTGGTGCTGATGATGGGCCTATGCCACAGACCAGAGAGCACGTACTTCTAGCTCGTCAAGTGGAAGTTCCGTGCATAATGGTAGCTCTCAATAAGGTAGACTTGATGGAAGATGCCGAGCTATTGGATCTGGTGGAAATGGAGGTTAGAGATTTACTCAAATCATATGGTTTTGCCGGCGGCGAAATACCCATCGTTCGCGTGAGCGCCCTTAAAGCTCTGGAGTGCGGCTGCGGCAAGAGAGAATGCCCTTGGTGTGGTGGAATATGGAAGTTGTTAGATGCCATGGATGAATATATCTCTCTACCTAAGCGAGACAAAGACAAGCCTTTCCTAATGCCTGTAGAAGATGTATTCAGTATCAAAGGCCGTGGAACTGTGCCCACAGGGAGGGTAGAGCGTGGTGTTATCAAGGCTGGGGATGAAGTGGAGATAGTGGGATTAAGGGACACCAGGAAAACAGTAGCGGTTAGCTTGGAGATGTTCCATAAGATATTGAATGAGGCAGAAGCTGGTGATGCTGTTGGTGTATTATTGCGGGGTGTGGAGCGAAGTGAGGTGGAGAGAGGCCAGGTTATAGGAGCGCCAGGCACAGTTAAACCTCATACTGAAGCAGAGGTTGAGGTATACATATTAAAGAAAGAGGAAGGTGGGCGGCACACTCCATTCTTCAATGGATATAAGCCTCAATTCTACATCCGCACCATGGACGTTACGGGGGCCATTACTTTACCTGAGGGTGTCGAAATGGCTATGCCGGGTGATAGCTTAACTCACATGCATATACAGACCATCAGCCCTGTGGCTATGGAGAAAGGATTACGCTTTGCGATCAGGGAGGGTGGTAAGACGGTAGGTGCTGGAGTTATCACTGGGATTGGTACTTAAGCATGGCTAAAAAAGGAGATGTGCGTACCATTATTCATCTGGCCTGTAGCCAATGCCAGCAGAGAACATATACCACCTTCAAAAATAAAAAGAACGACTCACAGCGCTTGGAGTTGAAAAAATACTGCCCCCGTTGTCGTACTCATACCCTCCATCGGGAAACGAAGTAGTTTATGACAAGTCGTGCCAAGCAAACTAAGGTTGCCAGACCTACTGCAGCAGCAACAAAGAAGAAATCAAAACTGAGCTTCTTCCCAGAAGCACTGGGCGAATTAAAGAAAGCGCACTGGCCAACGAGGCAGGAAGCTTTCAGGTTAAGCCTCTTGGTTATTATTGTTTGCGCTGTTGTGGGGACTATTTTAGGCGTCTTAGATTATGGCTTTACCAAGTTGTTTACTGATTTGCTTGTAGGTGGCTGAAAATAGATGTCTAATGGGCAATGGTATTTGTTATATGTGTCTTCTGGGCGAGAGGAGCGAGCTGAGAGGAATTTGGAGCAGCGCGTTAAATATATGGACGTTAGCGATAAGATATTCGAAATAGTAATACCTACAGCCAGGGAGATTGAGATCAGAAGCGGAAAGCGTCGCACTGTGAGTAAAAAAGCTTTTCCTGGTTATATCATGGTTCGCATGGACTTGGATGAGAATAGCTGGGATATAGTGCGTAACACTCCTGGCGTTGCTGGTTTTGTGAGCAGCGGTGTCAAACCGGTGCCCTTAGTTGAAGAGGAAGCAAGTGCCATTTTGCGACGAATGGAGGAAACTCCATCTGAGGTTAAGGTGTCTTTTCATAAGGGGGATAGTATTCGCGTAACTAGTGGCCCCTTTATTGACTTTATTGGTAAAGTAGAGGAGGTTAACTCAGAGAAGGGAAGGGCGACAGTTATGCTATCTCTTTTTGGTAGGGAAACGGCTGTAGATTTGGATTTCTTGGGGGTGGAGAAGATATAGCAATGAATAAATACGTAATCCTCAGCTCTAAATTACAAACTCTCGGGGATTTCGATTTTGGATTTGCTTAGAGTTTGTGAATTTGAATTCATAATTTTGCTAACCTTTAAGGTGCTGTAGCATGGCAAAAAAAGTTAGAGCGGTAGTTAAATTGCAAATACCAGCCGGCGAAGCTACCCCAGCGCCGCCTATAGGGCCAGCCTTGGGACAATATGGCGTTAATATTATGGCTTTTTGTAAACAGTATAATGAGCGAACCGCCTCTCAAAAGGATTTTATCATTCCTGCCGAAATAACCATATATGTTGATCGCTCTTTTAGTTTTGTGACCAAAAAGCCGCCTGCTTCTGATTTGTTACGACGTGCTTTAGGAGTGGAGAAAGGCAGTGGTAACCCAAAAACCGATAAAGTGGGAAAGATAAGCAGAGATAAACTTCATCAGATTGCTCAGAATAAAATGAAGGACCTGAATACTACTGATATTGATAAAGCGGCAAATATCATTGAAGGCACAGCCCGAAGTATGGGTGTGCAGGTAGAATAAGTTAGGTGTAAGTAGGTTGGGTATAGATTAATGACAAGACATGGTAAGAAACATCAGGAAGCTAGCAAGGTTGCGGATAAATCAAAGGCTTACTCACCAGATGAAGCTATTCACTTAGCCAAAGAGGCTACCTATGCTCGATTTGATGAGACGGTTGAAATTCATTTGAGGATGGGAGTCAACCCACGTAGCGCTGATCAGCAAGTACGTGGTGTAGCTCTGTTGCCGCATGGTTTGGGAAGAAAGATAAGGATGCTTGTCTTCGCTCAAGGAGAGGCGATGAAATTGGCTGAGGAAGCCGGAGCTGATTATGCTGGAGCTGATGAACTTATCAAGA
>JAGMDB010000132.1 GCA_023128875.1 Dehalococcoidia bacterium
CGCTACAATGAAGGAAATAAGCTCAAGGGCGCCACGGCAGATAAAGCCAATGTCAGTTGGTATTATGACCCTCTGCCCACTAACTGCGTGGCTGATTGGGTTTGCCCTGGGAGCACAGGAGCTGGCTATCCTGATTTTGCCTATCGCACTGGTCCTGAATATGGTTACAAAAACCTGGCTGTTTTCTATCAAGCCTGTTCCTTTGATTGCTTATTTTGTCAAAATTGGCACTATCGTAGCCAGGCCTTGAAGGAAGCTAATGTTTCCGCTTCACTTCTAGCTGATGCTGTTGATGACCGTACCTCTTGTATCTGCTACTTTGGTGGCGACCCCACGCCTCAATTACCTCATTCTATTCGTGTGGCTAGGCTAGCTTTGCAGAAGAAGCGAGGTAGGATTCTGCGCATCTGCTGGGAGACCAATGGTTCCATGCACCCTGCCTTATTAAGACAGGCAGCCGAGATTTCCCTAAATTCTGGTGGCTGTATTAAGTTTGACCTCAAAGCCTGGAATGAGGAGGTGCACATTGCCCTTTGTGGTGTAAGCAACAAGAGAACCCTGGAAAACTTTCAACTTCTAGCCGAAGATACTAAGAAAAGGCCTTCGCCTCCCTTCTTGGTGGCCAGCACCTTATTAGTCCCAGGATACATAGACAAGCAAGAAGTTTCCCAGATTGCCCAATTTATTTCCTCCCTCAATCCAGACATCCCTTACTCCCTTCTTGCCTTTGCCCCTCAATTTATGATGAGGGATTTGCCCACTACCTCGAGGCGTCACGCAGAGGAGTGCCTGGCAGTGGCAAAAGCCTGGGGGCTAAAAAGGGTGAGGCTGGGCAATATTCATCTTCTAGGGGGAGATTATTGACCTTGTCATTGCCAGGGTGAGGTCGAAGCCCTGAGCATGGCGAAGGGGCAGCGCTGAAGCAATCTCAAGAAGACCTGTCCCCTCTCCCGTCAAGGGAGAGGATTAAGGTGAGGGTGAATCCCCCTCTACAAACGTGGCCTAAGCAAGCTCCTTTGACTTCAGGACTATTGACTAACGACTAGGATGCCGGCTGCCATCGCAGATATATCGGCGAGACGCTAGCAAACAAAGGCATCAAGACAATTCCGTTAACATAAAGTTGAGAAGCTACCACAGTAGGTGTTACCATCTACCGTGATTGGGCGGGCCAAACGAATCCGGAGTTCGTTTATATGGCTGTTAGACGAAATTTGCCCTGATTGGGCTGACTATATAGGAGGTGATTAGAATGATACAGTTTAGTTGGGAATTCCCTTATGCCTCTAAGCGTATGCCCATTATGGCCCGCAATATTGTTGCCACATCCCAACCTTTAGCAGCCCAAGCCGGTTTAAGAATGCTGCAAAAAGGTGGCAATGCTGTGGATGCCGCTATTGCTACTGCTATAGCTTTAACGGTAGTAGAGCCCACTATGAATGGAATAGGTGGCGATGCTTTCGCTATTGTTTGGGATGGGAATGAATTACATGGTCTCAATGCTTCAGGTCGGTCTCCTGCTGCTTGGGATTTTGAGCAGTTTTCTCAATTTAAATTTATGCCTGTACTTGGATGGAATTCAGTAACCATTCCTGGCGCCGTATCATCCTGGGTAGAACTATCTAACCGGTTCGGACATTTACCCTTTGAGGACCTATTTGAACCAGCAATAGAATATGCTTATAACGGTTTTCTGGTTTCCCCGATAACCGCTGAAAGATGGAGTTCTGCCCCCGAAACATATAAAGATTTTCCTGAATTTGTCGCTGCATTTTTACCAAATGGTAGAGCACCTAAGGTAGGAGAAAAATTTGAATTTAAAGCTCAAGCAAAGACCTTAGAACGGATTGCAGAAACAAGGGGCGAAGCTTTTTATCACGGAAATTTGGCAGATAAAATAGTTGCTCATGCCAAGGCTACTGGTGGGTTGATTACGAAAGAAGACTTGGCTGCCCATAAAGCCGATTGGGTTGAAACTATATCCATTAATTATCATGGATTTACTTTATGTGAAATCCCTCCCAATGGACAAGGCATAGCAGCATTGCTTATGTTGGGCATCCTTGAGCATCGGGATATTCAAGATTATCCTGTAGACTCTGCGGATAGCTTACACCTCCAAATTGAAGCTATGGAATTAGCGTTTGCAGATACATATCGATATGTTTCTGATCCATCCAGCATGGACATAGGTTATAAAGACTTATTGAACTGGGACTATTTATCCCAACGAGCGAAGCTGATTGACTTAGCAAAGGCTCAGAATCCAGGCTACGGCATCCCAGAGCGTGGGGACACTGTTTATTTAACCACAGCTGATGCTAATGGCATGATAGTTTCTTTTATCCAATCTAATTACCTTGATTTTGGATCAGGCATTGTAGTGCCAGATACGGGAATTAGTCTACAAAGTCGAGCAGCTTGTTTTAGTCTGGAGAGAGGTCATCCTAATCAAGTTGAAGGAGGAAAGCGACCTTTCCATACAATCATCCCAGCGTTTGTGACTAAAGGTGACCAGCCGTTAATGAGCTTTGGGGTAATGGGAGGAGTGATGCAACCACAAGGTCATGCACAAATTATGATCCGAATGTTTGATTATCATCAAAACCCACAAGCAGCTTGTGATGCTCCCCGTTGGCAGGTATTTCCAAATATGGAAGTGGCTTTTGAGCCTGGTTTTAAACCAGAGGTTTTGGAAGATTTGAGTAAGCGAGGTCACAAAATTAAAAAAGTTGGAAAAGGTCGGTGGTTTGGAGGGGCTCAGTTAATCTACAAGTTAGCTGATGGCTATTGCGGTGCTTCTGATCCCAGAAAAGACGGACAAGCAGTCGGTTTCTAGAATCATCATAACCAACTGATTCGCACAATCGTGGTTATGACACAAAAACAAAACCGCTAGGAACAAAGACATAAAAGCAGTTAGCCAAAACTCCATCTAACGCAGGCATTGCGGCTCACTTCGTTCGCCCAAATGCTTCGCACTTTGCAAAGACCGGGAACGTTAGGCATAAGCATAATTAGGTTAAGGGAGCTACAAGGTGAATCTGAAAACGATGGCGCAAGCTTCTCAGACGTTGTCCGCTGCAAAGGCGAAGGGTCTTTTTGAAGCTGTTGGTGAAGAACTAATGCTGCGGAACTACAGTGCTCACGGAGATTAGATACAACGAAGTTACTCCTAAGGGTCTTGTGGTCACGACCAAAGAAGGGGAGAGGAAGACCATCGAGGCTGATACCATAGTTCTGGCGGCCGGGGCTACCCCCGACAAAAAGCTTTACGAGGAGATCAAAGGGAAAGTCTCCAATACTTACCTCGCCGGGGACTGTGTTGAGCCACGAACAATACGCGAAGCTATTGCCGACGGCTATCGCATTGGCTTGGAGATATAGAC
>JAGMDB010000133.1 GCA_023128875.1 Dehalococcoidia bacterium
TGACTGCTAAAGATATCGCAGAAGCAGTGAAGTCGGTGGTTGGGAAGAAGTGAAAACTGCACTCTAGAGAAGCCATGAAAACCATTGCTTTTCTCCACCAGCATTTCGAAATCAACCTGCTTCAATATAGCACCTCAGGAACTTGAAATTGTAGCTCCATTTTTGTAGCCAGCTATGATATAAATCCATGTTATTGCCTGCGTTGCTGAGGATGCTTGAAAACTGGTAACCTTGGCTACGGCATAATTTTATTAAGGTCGCTTTCTATTGCTTCCTTATTGGGGAAAGCACCAACTCTCACAACTTGAATGATGCCCTCTTTATCAATGAAGAAGGTAGTGGGAATCCATCGAATGTTATACTTCTGAGCAATGGCCTGTGTGGTATCAAGTAGTACTGGAAGAGAAAGATTATGATTTTGCAAAAACTCTTTTACCTGAGAGGGGCTGCCGCCCATGTGAATAACCAATAGAATCAATCCCTTGTCTCGCCACTCTTCGTACATCTGTTGTATATAGGGCATCTCAGAGACGCAGGGGGGACACCGTGTAGACCAGAAGTTGAGCATTACAGGTTTACCTCGGAAATCACTGAGGGAAACAGGCTTTCCGTCAAGATTATGAAGCTGAAAGTTAGGCGCCAGGTTACCTACTGTAGGGGCAGTAGAATTTGAGGAGCAGCCAGTTATCGCGAACCCCGCGCTTAGAATTAAGGCCAATGTTACTGCCAGGATAATCTTTAATGGGTTATTCATGATTAACCTCCAAACATAGTCATATCTCTAAATTACGTTTAAAACCACATTAGCTTATTGGCTAAAATAAGTATGCCGATAGTTATGAGCAATACTCCACCGAAGATATAGATTGCAGTGGAATAACGCTGGCAGCGTTTTAACAACGGCGTAACTGAACCAAAAGCAGCTCCTATCACAAGGAAGGGGATTCCCAATCCCAGGGAGTAAATAGCTAACAGGCAGGCGCCATCCCAGGCTGTTTCAGAGCTCCAGGCAAGAGTTAAAATACCTCCCAGTATAGGGCCAACACAAGGCGTCCATGCCAGGGAAAATATGGCTCCTATCAAGAAAGAGCGCAGGTAACTGGTAGCATTAGCCCTGGATACAGATAGACGTTTCTCATAATTTAACCATGGGATTTTTAGGCTAGCCAGCATAAATAACCCAAAGAATATCAGCACGGCACCAGCTATTTGACGAATTACTGCTAAGTGAGAGCTGATAACAAATCCAGCCAATCCAGCCGCAACACCCATGGTAACAAAAACTGTGGTAAAGCCTGCTACAAAACTAAGGGAATGCAGGAATACATGGGCGCGCTTCTTTTTATAAGTTCCACCCACAAATATGTCGGGGCCTGCTAAGGTGGCAAGATATACCGGCACTAAAGGCAGCACACATGGTGATAGGAAAGACAGAATTCCAGCGAAAAAGGCAGCAAGGTAAGAAATTTCCAACATTTATCTACTAAGAATACAGTCACGCAATTTCTTGGACTCGGGCCTAAGGCCAAGCACTTAATGTATGGGTTTGCCATACTGGTCGATTTGCCTTTACCCTCTTTATTTTATCTTCTTTTAACTTTTCTGTCACGTGGAATAGATGGAGTGGTTTTCAGTCTGTTTGCTGTTATGTTTTTTCCTGTGGCTGACGGTCTCATCGGCTAATATAGCGAAGGAGATTATCGCTCCTAAGAGAAGCCCCGCGGCCACAAAGAAGGGAAAATCTAGCCCGTGAATATCTTTGAGCCAACCTAAAAGGATAGGTCCTATCAGGAAGCCCACGTCAGTAATAGTGCGGTACAATGCTATAGTGTGCTCATAGGCTTCCGCTGGAGCGATATCAGCAACGTAAGCACTAATCACTGGGCCGCCGAATCCCCTTCCTATGCCCAGTATTGCTCCGCTAAGCAGGCATAGGTGATAGCTATAGCTCTGGGTGAACAAAACAAATGCTGCGGCAGATATTGCTCCTCCCGACACGATGATGATTTTTCTTCCTGATTTGTCTGAGAGCCTGCCGGCAGGGAAAACAAAGGCGCACTGCATGATAGCCACGGAAGTGAGAACCAATCCTACTTGGATTTCGCTCAAGCCGAGACGCTCATAGCCAAGAAGGGGAACCAGAACTATACGACCGCTCATGGTAAACATGGTTAGAAGTGCTACCGTGCAGATAAGTACGAAATTTAAATTCTTATAGGAGAAAGCCATTTTCTTGGATGAATTAGGCTGTGGTGGAGTATTTGAGGTTTGGGACATGCCAGCATGTTGTGTTTTCCTGGTTTCTGGTATGCGGAAGTAAAACCACAAAGTGGCCAGCAAAGCAAGGAAGGAAAAACAGAAAAAAGGAGCTCTATAGCCTAAGTACCCTCCTATGAATCCTCCTAATGTTGGTCCCAGGCTTGAGCCAATGAGAAAACTTCCCCAGTCGAGGCTCAGGTATTGCCCACGGTTGGATAATGTACTGATTTCGCATACCACAATTGTGCACGTCACATTGTAAATAGATGAACCTACTCCCTGTAAAAGGCGGAATGCTATCAATTGCCAGTATTCCGTAGCCAAGCCACAGCCAAGAGCACCAATGGACATCAAGGCTGGGCCAAGGATGAGGGCAGGCCTTCGCCCCCAGCGTTGAGCTAACTTACCAGCGGGTAAATCCATGCTAACGCGGGCTATGCCATAGGCAGTTATAGCCAGTCCCACCAAAGTTCCTATTCGTGCTGGTGAAACACCCAGCTCGCCGACAAATTTGGGCAAAATGGGACTGACAAACCCGAACCCTATCGCCATTACTAGTTGTCCAGCACAGAGGGTGAGGAGAGTTTTGTTACGCCAGGGGCTATCCTTTTGCATAGGTACTCTTTAATATTTGGAGTAACTGTGAATGAGAAGCACCGCTTATCCTTATCGAGAGTTAATACACTAATTATGAGAAAAATAACCGGTGCTTTATTAGTAGAATCTCGCAGAAAACCTGCTTCAGTGTTGAGGTACTGGTAGTATGTTAGACTGCTCCATAGTATTTGTTATATCCACCCACGGAGTTTAACTGCTTCAGCTACCCTGTTCACTGCAACCATATAGGCGGCTGTCCTATTATCAACGTCTTCCTTTTTAGCCATCTCATACACGTCATAGAATGCCTTTGTCATTTTCTTATCCAGTCTCTCGTACACTTCTTCCTCAGACCAGTAGTATCCATAAATGTTCTGAACCCATTCAAAATAAGAAACTGTTACTCCGCCAGCATTGCAAAGAAAGTCGGGGATTTGAAAGACGCCCCTTTTGTATAGTATTTCATCGGCCTCAGGTGTTACAGGGCCATTGGCAGCCTCGGCAACTATTTTGGCTTTTATGTTACTAGCGTTTTTCCCTGTTATCTGGTTTTCCAAAGCCGCAGGTACTAGGAAATCACATTTGACAGCTAAGCATTCCTCGTTTGTTAGTTGCTTTGTTCCAGGGTAACCAATAACGGATCCAGTTCTATCCTTGTGCTCCTTTGTTGCTTTCCAATCCAGACCGTCTTCACGCGAAATGCCGCCTTTGGAATCAGTGACTGCGATGATTTTGCACCCTTGATTTGTAAGCAATCTGGCAAGGTGGTATCCTGCGTTGCCATATCCTTGAATGGCAACAGTGGCACCCTTGAGATCAATGCCTAGGACCTTGGCAGCTTCTCTGATGGTGTAGACCACACCCATCGCAGTAGCGTCTCCTCGGCCCAGAGAGCCTCCTAGAGGAATGGGCTTTCCTGTAATGATACCTGGTACATTATGACCTCTTATTTTACTGTATTCGTCCATCATCCAGGCCATAATCTGTGGGTTTGTGTAAACGTCTGGCGCAGGTATATCTTTTTCAGGGCCAATGAAGCTCCATATTTGGTCTATATATCCTCTGGATAGCCTTTCAATTTCGCCCTGGGACATCTGTTTTGTGTCACAAATAATGCCTCCTTTTGAGCCTCCGAAGGGGATATCAGCCACAGCGCATTTCCAAGTCATCCACGCTGATAGTGCACGAACGGTATCTATTGTTTCTTGCGGGTGAAACCTTATTCCTCCTTTCGTTGGCCCTCTGGCATCATTATATTGAATCCTGAAGCCCTTGAATGTTTTCGTGCTACCATCATCCATCTTAACAGGTATGGATACTGACAACTCGCGCATTGGCTCTCTGAGGAAAGCATGCATCTGTGAATCTAGATTTAATTTCTCCGCAGCCTTATCTAATTGTGCTTGTGCTATCTTGAATGGGTTTAGTTGTTCTGTCACTTTTTTACCTCCGTTTCATAAAAATTCCGAACATTATAGCTCGAGATTAAATGGGAAACAAGGTTTTGGCGAGTTTGTAAGGAGGAGCAATGCTCTAAAGTGGGAGGGAGAGCCTGTGCTGAGCCATTTTGGCAGCGGCTTTACCAATGTTTTTGCCGAGGGAGGTAATACAGAAAGCAAAATGCTCGTGGGGCTTATACTATCTCGTAGCTGTTTCCACACAATTTGACAAAGAGCCGCCTTTGTTTTCCTTATCCCTTTATTGCTATACCTTTTTCTTTCAGGTATCGTTTCGCTTGAGGTATTGAAATCTCCCTGAAGTGGAAGATGGAAGCGGCTAAAATTGCTGATGCCTTACCAATTGTTACAGCTTCATATAGGTGTTCGAGTTTACCAGCACCACCTGAAGCAATAACTGGTATCTTAACTGTCTCAGCCACGGTTTTAGTCATTTCCAGGTCATATCCTTCTTTTGTCCCATCGGTATCCTTGCTGGTAAGCAAAATCGCTCCAGCTCCTAGCTCCTCCACTCTTTTTGCCCAATTGACAAGCTCCATACCTGTAGACTCTGCTCCGCTTTTAACCACTACCTCTAATCTGGGCAATTTGCTCTCCATCGGGTTTTTCTTCCCATCAATAGCAACCACTAATTTATCATGGCCAAACTCCTTGGCTGTTTTTCTTATAAAATCAGGATTTCTAACGGCAGCGGTATTAATGGAGACTTTATCCACACCAAGATCAAGCAA
>JAGMDB010000134.1 GCA_023128875.1 Dehalococcoidia bacterium
TATAACCTTCAAGTAGTTGCTTCCGCAGTCAGGGCTACCTTCGATGCGCTCTCAGAATGCCCGGAGGTGGTTGACCCCCTGGGGAAATCATCGAACGAAAGCCCAGGAGGATTTGAGGAACATATCGAGAAAATAAAGGAAATACACCACCTGCTTAAACGCTAGGTCCTCATAAGACTTAGTGCTTTCTTTACGCAGATGTCTTAACGAAAGGCAGCCAGGAAAATAATTGACCCCACTCCCGCTTCTCCCAAGTTACCAGTAATGGGCCTGCAACGAATAGGGAGCTATAAGTGCCGGCAATTAAGCCAATAAGCAATACTGAGACAAAGAGATGGATTGTGGCTCCGCCAAAGAGGAAAAGAGCCAAGACAACACAGAGAGTAGTCAAAGAGGTATTTAAAGAGCGCGCTACTGTCTCTATAAGGCTGGCATTTACCACCACTGCAAAATCACGGCTAAGACCCTTAGCCATGTTTTCCCGAATACGGTCAAAAACAACCACAGTGTTATTTACACTGTAGCCCACTACTGCCAGCAGCCCAGTAATAAACATAGCATTGATTTCCACATTAGCTATTTGGCCTAAGATAGAGAAAACGCCTGTTACTATGAGCACGTCATGGATTAAAGCAATAATGGCACAGATGCCCCAGCGAAAGGGGTTGGGCATGCGGCGAAAGGCCCAGGCAATATAAAGCAACATAGCTACAGCAGCTATCATCACAGCGATACCAGCATTACGAGCCGTCTCAGCAGCTATAGATGGGGAAATGGTATTATAGTCACGGGCTGTAATCTCGCTGCCCAAGCTTGTCTCCAACCCTTCGGTAAAGCTTTCCCGTTCTTGGGGTGGTATTGCTTTGAGACGAATTAAGAAATCCTCCCCACTTTTTTGCACTATAACTTCAGGGTGCCCCAGGTTCGTTAATTCCCGACGTAACTGATCTTGCCTTACCTGTGGAGTAAAATGAAGTGTCATAGATGTACCACCGGTAAAATCAATCCCCGGCTGCAGTTCAAAAACAGCCAATGAAATTATGGCTACAATCACTACTACGGCTGAGATGAGGGAAAACCACTCTTTCCTGCCTACAAAGTCGATCATTTTTTTACTCCATAAGCTGCTGGGCTGGCAGGTAATCGACTACTCACAATGAGACGAAGGAAAGTCCGTGTAATGACGATGGCAGTGAACATGGATAGAGCCACGCCGATAAATAAAGTCAGGGCAAAACCTCTAACCATAAAAGCACCGAAAGTGCCTCCAAGCCAGAAAAGAATGAAACAGGCAATGAAGGTGGTGATGTTACTATCACGGATGGCCGTCCAGGCACGATTGAATCCAGCTTCCACCGCTGCACCTAAAGTGCGCCCCGCTCTTAATTCCTCCTTTAGCCGCTCAAAGATGAGAATGTTGGCATCCACCGCCATGCCTAAAGATAAGATAGCGGCGGCAATGCCAGGAAGAGTCAAAGTCAAGTTTGCATGAAAAACTCTAAAGATAGCTAAGAGGAAAACTCCGTAAATCCCCAGACTAATACAAGCTATTAAACCCGGTAAACGGTAATAAAGAAGCATAAACAACAATAGCAATATCAATCCGATCTCGGCAGCCAGTATACTTTTCCTTATGGAATCAGCGCCCAAAGTAGCATCCACATCTCGCTGATCTATGAGTTCTAAGGGCACATCCAAAGCACCGGAATTAAGCTGGGTTACTAAATCATATGCTTCATCTAAGGTGAAATTGCCTTCAATCTGCCCGCTCTCTCCAATTATCGCCTGCACTACCGGAGCTGAAATCACCTTTTCGTCCACAAGAATAGCTAATTGCTTGTGCAAATTACGCTCCGTTATTTGCTCGAACAGATGCGCACCTTCACTATCCCATTCAAATCTGACGATTGGTTCATTATAAGCGCCAAGGTCCTGCCAGGCACGTTTCAGGTATTTGCCAGTGAGTTCTTCGACATTGCCGTCCTTACTTACAGCTTCGGCTGGCTCATCTTCAAAAACAGGATTCCCCTCCTCATCAAATACCGGCTTGCCATATTCGTCAAATTTCTGCTCTGCAAAATAAAGTAGTCCTGTTTCGCCAATAAGGCTAATGGCTCGATTGATGTCTTCAATCCCTGGAAGCTGCAGTAATATCCGATCAGTCCCTTGTTTCTGTATTGTAGGCTCAGCAACACCATATTCATTAACTCTTCGTTGAATCTTCCCTATCACTGCCGACATAGCTTCCGCGTCAGTCACAGACGGGTTTTTCTTAGACAAATCAGCCTCATACAGCAACTGGCTACCACCCTTGAGATCCAAACCAAGCCGTAACCCGTTGGGGCCAAGTAATTTTGCATTAAACGGTACTATTGACCAAAGGGCAAAGCCAAATAACACCAGGATAAAGATGCACAGGGAAACAGTCTTCCTTCTCAATTAGCTGACCTCACACTACACTGTTGTTCATTTAGCTCCTTCTCTACCAGGGCTCGCGCTTCCTCCCTGGTAGATAGCTCGCCGCTGGCCTGAGCTTCACGTACCAGAGTTAGAAGCTCGCCAATCAATGGTCCAGGAGTCAGGCCGAAGATATCTATCAAATCATGTCCATCAATGAGTTTCATTGGTAAAACATTAGCTTGCTGTCTCTCACACTCCATCAAGATATGGTTTATTAGATGACAATACCCTTCCCATTCC
>JAGMDB010000135.1 GCA_023128875.1 Dehalococcoidia bacterium
AGAACTAGAGTCAGAGCACATCCCCATCTTATCCCCTTGGCTAAATCTTGCCAGCAGCCTTTTCCCCACAACAAGAAGAGCAAAACATAGATAATAAGATAGGCGAGACTTACCATCTGAATTCGGTAGTCAAGTTGGAACAGTTTCTTTACATCCTTAAGGTGTACTAGTTCATGCTCTTGAAACAACTTAAGCTCCTCAATTTGAGGCGTTTCTACTTTGGAATTGAAGTAGTCAATAAGCCTTCTTGCTATTCTACTTAATTGTTCCTCTTCTATATTAGTAGCCTCGCTTATGTTGTATTTCGTGAACCCATATTCGTAAGTGTGCATATTGTTCACCTCCAGGCGAACAGTAGTGGTAAAAAGCAGAAGAGGTGCACAAATTATGAATAAGCAATAGGCAGTAGCTTTAAGAATTTTCAACTTTTACCTCAGGTCTTGAAGGCATAGGAAGGCAAGATTAAAAATCTCATGATACAATCTCAAAAAATGCCGCAGAAGTTTACCCACCTCCATGTTCATACAGAGTACAGTCTGCTCGATGGCATGTGCCGTATTCCAGAACTTATTGCCAAGGTTAAGGAATTGGGCATGGATAGCCTTGCTATTACTGATCATGGTGCAATGTATGGTGTCATTGATTTTTATCTGGCGGCTAAGGAGGCGGGGATAAAGCCGATTATCGGCTGTGAGGTTTATGTCGCTCAAACAGATCGCCATAGTCGAGGCTCCTCCTATAAAAGCCCTTATCACCTTACCCTACTGGCTAAAGATAAGAAAGGATACCACAATCTAATTCAGTTAGTTACCAAAAGCCATTGTGAGGGATTCTATTACAAACCGCGGGTAGACAAGGAACTTCTAAAGCTTCATTGTGAGGGGCTTATTGCTCTTTCTGGTTGCCTTCATGGGGAGCTAGCTCGACTTATTCTGGAAGGGAGAATTGATGAGGCTACCAAAGCGGCTTCGTGGTATAAGGAAACTTTCATTGATTACTATCTAGAAATTCAAAGACACCCAACTCCCGAGCTTGAAAAAGTTGACCAAGAGCTTATTTCCTTATCCACCAAGCTCGGTGTTCCGCTGGTGGCCACTGTTGATGTCCATTATATTAATAAAGAAAATGCTCCTGCTCATGAACTTCTGCTATGCGTACAGACCAATACATCCATACACGATGAAAAGAGGCTGAAGATGGCAGGCGATTTCTTCTACCTGAAGAGTCCTGAAGAGATGGAGCAGCTCTTCAGCGATATACCTCAGGCCATAGAGAATACTCAGCGCATTGCTGATGCGTGCCAACTGGAATTGGATTTTACTAGGCTTCATCTGCCACAAGTAGCACTGCCTCAAGACAGGACAGCAGACGATTTCTTGGCTGAGCTTTGTTGGCAAGGGCTAGAGAAGAGGTATGCGGAGCCGACCTCAAAAGCTAAGGAACGCCTTAGCTATGAACTCGAAATTATCCAGAAAACTAGATTTGCCGATTACTTCCTTGTCGTTTGGGATATCACCTCGTTTACCCGAAGCCAGGGTATCCACTTTGGTGTTCGAGGGAGTGCCGCTGCTAGCTTGGCTCTTTACTGCCTGGGTATTACTGATATTGACCCTTTAGCCTATAGACTTGTTTTTGAGCGCTTTCTTAATGTGGAGCGTCGCGAACCTCCAGATATTGACCTTGATTTCCAGGATGATCATCGTGATGAAATCCTAACCTACGTCAACCAGAAATATGGCACTGATCACGTGGCGCAAATCATTACCTTCGGCACTCTGGGAGCCAGGGCGGTATTAAGAGATACCGGACGGGCTTTGGGTATGCCTTATGCTCAAGTAGATCAGGTCGTTCGCCTTATTCCTCTAGAGTTAACTATAACCTTGGGTAGGGCTCTAGAGGAGAGTGAGGAGCTTAACGATGTTTACCATCGGGATGAGGCTGTACGTAACTTAATTAATTCAGCTAGAAAACTGGAAGGCCTTACTAGACACGCTAGCACCCATGCCGCCGGCATTGTCATATCCCGCGACCTCTTAACTGAACATGTACCCCTGCAGCCGATAAGTAGAGGGGACCGCCACGCTGTTATGACTCAGTATCATATGCAGAATATAGCTATCCTTGGGCTTCTAAAAATGGATTTCCTGGGGTTATCCAATCTGACCATTTTGGCTAAAGCTACAGAAATTATCAAACAGAATCGCAAAATCGCTATAGACCTACAGCACGTTCCGCTCGATGATAGCAAGACTTTCAAGCTGCTTGCTTCAGGAGAAACCACAGGTATCTTCCAATTGGAAGGCAGTGGTATGCGCCGCTACATAAAGGAACTTAAGCCCACTAATTTTAGCGATATTGCAGCCATGATAGCGCTTTACCGCCCTGGACCAATGGAACAGATTTCTACTTTCATAAAAGCTAAGCAAGGAATTACCCCAGTTCGTTATCCTCACCCTACCTTAAAGGGAATTCTGGAGGAAACCTACGGAGTTATTGTCTATCAGGAGCAGGTAATATTCATTGCGCAGGCTCTAGCCGGCTATAGCTTGGGACAAGCTGATATCTTGCGTAAGGCTATGGGTAAGAAAATACCTAAGGTGATGAGGAAGGAAGAAAAAAACTTCATTGCTGGAGCTAATAAGAAGGGCATATCAACAGAATTGGCTAAAGAGGTATTTTCCTTGATTGAGCCCTTTGCGGGGTATGCGTTCAATAAAGCTCATAGTGTAAGCTACGCCCTCATTGCTTACCGTGGTGCCTATCTTAAGGCAAACTACCCCACTGAATATATGACTGCCTTGCTCAACAGTTATTGGAATGATGTGGAGAAAGTTCGTTCAGCGGTAGTTGAATGTCGAAGATTAAGCATTCAGGTGCTTCCCCCGGATGTCAATAGAAGCCAGCCCCACTTTACTATAGAAGAGAGCGAGGATAACGCAGCGATCCGTTTTGGATTGGCCGCTATTAAGAATGTTGGCTCTTCGCCTATTGGGTATATTTTATCAGCTCGTAGTCAAGGGGGTGCTTTCAAATCTATAGAAGACTTTTGCCATCGAACTGACCTACGCAATATAAATAAAAAGGTGCTAGAAAGTTTGATTAAAACTGGCACTTTTGATTCCTTAGGTAGCCGCGGAGCGCTGCTCAAGTCCATTGATAAGATTGTTTCCTTAGCTCAAACAGCGCAGCAAATGAAAGAATCAGGACAAACCAGCATGCTTGACTTGTGGGCCAAAGCATCGCCCGCTTTTGCCCTGGATGCGGAAATAAGGAAAGGGAAAGATGTATCTACCAAGCAAAATTTGGGCTGGGAGAGAGAATTATTGGGTGTTCATTTCTCCTCGTCACCCATTGATTCTCTAGTTTCTGAGCTACCTTCCTATTATCAATCCAAGGGATTTGTTTCGTGTGGTGAACTCAGCACCGATATGGCTAACGAAACGGTAACAATTGCCGGGATGGTGACCTCAGTACGCCACGCTTATACTCGGGATAGACGCCCTTTTATTATTGCATCACTCGAAGGGTTGGATGGTAGTGTGGAGGTGGCTGTCTGGCCAAGACTTTATGAAAGCACCAATGAACTGTGGGAAGAAGGCAATATACTTGTGGTTAAGGGATTGGTGAAAGTAAGAGAGGGAGGGGTGCAATTGACTTGCCAGCAGGCGCAGAGGTGCCAGCATATTAAGCAAGAAAGCAAGGCGTTGGCCAAGCAAAGTCAACACCACCTTATAATAAATCTCAGCCAGACAGATAACGCAGAAAAAGATGTTGAACTTCTACATAAGATTAGGGGTATCCTCCAAAACTATCCTGGGCAGGATAAAGTCTCTCTCGCTGTCACCGCCGATGGCGAAACTACTAACTTGGAAATGCCTGAAATAGGCGTTGACTATTGCGCTGAGCTAGCAAGTGAATTGAACAACATAGTAGGCGAAGGCAATTTGAAACTTGAGCGATAATTCAAGCAGCCTCGTTCTCAATTTCCAGCAACCGCTGTTTCAACAATTTGCCATCACTAAACCCGCCAAGGCTGCCATCACTACAGATCACGCGATGGCAGGGGATTATTATGGGCAAAGGATTTCCGGCTAGCGCTTGCCCCACA
Source organism: Dehalococcoidia bacterium (assembly GCA_023128875.1). Classification (GTDB taxonomy): domain Bacteria; phylum Chloroflexota; class Dehalococcoidia; order GIF9; family AB-539-J10; genus JAGMDB01. The sequence goes on from JAGMDB010000135.1 coordinate 4,109, forward strand.
GCCCTAGCAGCCCTCGACATACCTATCTTATCAGCAACCCAGGCATAAGCCCTCGTCTCACCATAAGGAATAGATTGAGTTGCCTTCCACACTCTTTTCTGAAATGGACTAGCGCAGGATAAATCTAACCTATCAGGGAAACTAACTCTCCTGCCGCCCAGGTAGAGCTTTATCCTTTCAGACAAATCACCAAAATAACTAGCTTCGGCCTCGGTTAATGTCCTGTGTGATTTCAAGGCTGATTCATTAAGAAGATGGAATGCTTGTTGACATGAAGGCTGAGGAAAAACGAGCTCTCTTAACCCCTTAGCGGAGCCCATTATTCCCATCCATCCCAGCGAAGTGTTGAAAGTAAGATAACTCAGTTTCACCAAAGTACCTCAAATTTTGTATGCTTTGATTTCAATGGCTTCCGAAAATATTCTAGCCTATCAACTTCATGAGCCTCATATGCCACCCCTACGATTACCCTGTTCCTGTTTCAATCAGTCCGTAATTGCCATCTTTGCGGCGATATAGGAGGTTAATATTGTCAGTCTCGGCGCTGATAAAAAGGAAGAAATCATGCCCCAGAAGTTCCATCTGGTTCATAGCTTCATCTTGAAGCATAGGTTTGAGCAAAAAATGCTTGCACTTTACTACCTTTTTAGGTATTTCAGTTTGCTCTGTTGCTTCTTGTCGAGCTAGGGAAATGCCTCTGCCTTTGTCATATAGCTTACCTTTATGTCGCTCAATTCGATTAGTTAAGGTCTCCACAACCTTATCGATGGCTGTGCGAATACCTTCAGCTTTCTCCTGAGTTCTAATTAAGATACCCCTGCTATCAAGGGTAACTTGAACGGTAAACCTTTGTTGAGGTAGCTTAGTGTTCTCTTTGGAAATCTCAACCGTGGCTTTGCTAATCGTGGGCAGGTAGCGACTCAACTTGCCAATCTTTACCTTAGCTTGCTCTTGTATTGCCTCAGAGACCTCCACATTTTTAGTAATGATTTGAAGTTTCATATCTCCCCCCTTTTTAGATTTCTCTGGCCAGGGTTAAACCCCACACCGAAGTAGCGCCTTTGCTTTTGAGAGCCAAAGCACAGGACTCCAGTGTAGCTCCAGAAGTGCATACATCATCAATAAGGATGATCTGTTTACCACTTATCTTTTCATTACGGCACATAAAGGCATCGATTACATTTTCCCGTCGCTCCTCTATGTTATGCGCTTTTACCTGAGGTTGTGCCTCTTTAATTCGAATAAGGCAGTTTTCAACCACAGGTAGGTTTGTGAGCTTTCCTAACTTCCGAGCCAAAAGGCTTGATTGATTATAGCCTCTCTCCCTTAACCGTCGCGGGTGAAGAGGCACTGGAACAATAGCTTCGCCAGGCAAAGGGTTTGACTGCAAGTAATCAGCCAGTAATTCAGCTAAGCAAGAAGAAATCGCCTTTAAGTTATGGTACTTTAGCTGATGAATGGCTTTGCGTATCACTTCATCAAAGCGATATGGAGAACGGATGCCATCGATTTCCGTTTGCAGTTGTCTGCAAGTTGGGCATAAAATACCACTAACTTGAGGTCTGCCACATTTAGGGCAAAGTGGTACTGGCAATCTTGGCAGTTTTCTACGGCAATCGGGGCATAGAAAACTACCTACTCTCCCACAGCCGACGCAACAGCATGGGAAAAAGAAATCAATTACCAATTCAGCTAGCCGACCTAATTGAGACAAACCTACTATTACTGGACTAACTTTCAGCGTGCGCGAGTGCGAAGTTCCCCGCTGAGGATAGGCTCATCCAGGTACACCTCACCATTCCTGATTTTGATAT
>JAGMDB010000136.1 GCA_023128875.1 Dehalococcoidia bacterium
GGAGTTTTACGCCAGGCAAGGGAACGAGTTGTTTTGCATAACTTGCACCAGCATCATTAACAAGTATATCGATCTTGCCAAACTCTGAGATAGCTTTTTTTACCATATTCTCTACCTGGTCGGCCTTGGTGACATCGGTGGAAACGGCGAGGGCGTGCTGGCCTAGCTCCCTAATCTCCTTAGCCGTTCCTTCAATCTGTTCCACAGTGCGGGCCGCCACTACTACATCGACACCGGCCTCGGCGAACACCAGTGCAATGGCCTTGCCAATCCCCCGACCACCTCCGGTTACAATAGCCACCTTACCTTCCATGTTATACTCCCTGGGAATCATATCAAACCTCCTTTGCTGTTATTTACAGGCCCTCGATATTACATGTATCTACTGCCGTGGAGATATACTAGGTGCTTGCTCATTAGCTGTCAAGACCGTGGCGTATCAACAACGCAGATATTGCAATTCGGAATGGGGCACCCTTGCTATTATCTGTGGCCAGCAAACAGCCGATTCTCCCTTAGCCTGAGCAGAGCTGTTAGACATCTGTTAGTTTTAACAAAGGTTTAACAAAAAAACCAGGAAAAACTCAGAATAACCAGAAAATATTGCCCAAAACTCATTGACACACACACACACCCGTTTTAGAATATGGAAAGGTAGCAGGCCCTTATCAGGATAGTTAAATGAAATGAAGTTGACTATATCAAAGTTTTTCCTTTTTTCATACCTTCTTACATGCATGGGCCCGTTATAGTCGAAAGGCGGGCCTATGCTGGTATAGAAAGCGAGTGGAAAATTGAAGGAAAGAGTTATGTATAAAGGGCAACCAGCGGGGAACGGCACTGGTAATATTGGCATATTACCTCCCTCGTCCCGTATGCTGTGCCGCTGCAATCGGGGCTCTGGTTGCTCAATAGTAAACAGGGTGGTGATGCTTATGCGGGATTGGCTCTCAGGAAAGACTGAGGAAGAAAAAGTGAAAAGCTTGAGTTAGGAAGGAGGTAAGCTTAAATGAGTAATTATGCTTTTGTAGACGAAGTAGCAATTGATGACTTCGTAAGAGGAGCTACTTTCTTTGGTACAGGGGGGGGAGGTTCACCTAAGGATGGATTGGAGGCGCTGAAACCTGAATTTAAAAAGGGGAAGAATGTAGGATGGGTAGACATAGGAGAAATTCCAGATTCAGCTCTTGTTGTCTGTCCTTTTATGATGGGTTCTATTGCTCCTCATACTCCAAAAGTAAAACAAGAAATGGCAACATTTGGTCTGGTGGAGGGAAAGCGAAAATATATGAGAAAGGAGGGAATAGTTGAGGCTATTAAAACGCTAGAGGAATTTACGCATAAGAAAGTATCAGCAATTATCCCATTGGAGTTGGGAGGATCTAATACGGCAGTTGCTATTTCAGCTGCTGCCTCACTTGGATTACCTTGCATCAATGGCGATTATGCTGGGAGAGCAATTCCGGAAATTCCCCAGACGACCCCTTGTGTTTTTGGCAAACCACTGTGTCCAATCGCAAGTGTAGATTTGTGGGGTAATAAAACCTATATAGAGAGCACTATCAGCTATGCAATGGCAGAACGAATAGGTAAACTGATTTCCGTTGCAGCGTATGGACCGGCTGCTCAAGCAGGGTTTTTGTTACCTGTTAGAGAGGTAAAAGAGTGTTATATTCCCAATACATTGGTGGAATGTCTGAATGTTGGCTCTACCATACGGAAGGCACGTGAAACCGGGGAAGATCCCATTACAAAGGTTAAAACCCTGTTAAACGCGTGGATCTTATTTAGAGGCATAATTACAGAAAAAGAATGGCGGGATAAAGAAGGATATTATTGGGGGACACATACAATTACCGGGGAGAAACAGTTCACCGGGCATAAATTCAAGATATGGTTTAAAAATGAGAATCATATTTCGTGGATTGATGACAAGCCTTATGTCACAAGTCCAGATATGCTGATAACGATTGATGATACTAGTGGAGAGCCCATCCCGAATCCTCTTATAAAAGAAGGTGATTCTGTAGCTGTAATTGGGGTGAGAGCCAGAGAGCAATTTAGGAATGAGCGTGGAATTAACATTTTGGAACCTGCTCACTTTGGTTTCAAGGACATCAAGCATATCCCTATTGAGGAACTCACAAAAATAGTTGAGTAGTGAGGAGAGGAAATGGGAAAATTTATAAAGAACACGATCCGCTGAGCAGATAAAGGTGGTAACTTCCTGACATCATCGGGATATTTAGATAGACACCAGCGATAAAGAGGTGAGCTTTCTAGAGGTATCTCATCACTGGAAAGGTTAATGAAGTTACCCTGAAATTTTTAGACGATTTAGCTTTGGATATAGCTAGTAAATCGAAGAAAGAAAGGAGATATAGCATGGTAGAGAAAGGGAAAATCGAGAAAGGCGTGGTAAGCATGCTCAAACTGAACATGGGTGTTAAAAGTGGGGAAAGGTTACTTATAACTACGGATGTGTCAACCAGCGTAGAGTGGATAAAGAAAGAAAGTAGAGAACTCGCTCAAATGATGGAAAGGTCCCTTCTTGCTAAGATGGTGTATGAGATAGCATCTGAACAATTCCCGGGTTGCAATGTAGAATTTTACACGTATCCATCCGTGGGAAGAAATGGCATAGAGCCTGGCAAGGAAGCGCAAGAGAAAATGAAGGAAGCTGATGTAGTGATTGCCATAACGAGCTACTCACTTTCCCACACTGAAGCGCGAGAGAGCGCTACAAAATCGGGCACTCGTGTTGCAAGTATGCCTAAGTTTACCTCCGAGATGTTTTACCCTGGAGGCCCAATGATGGCAGACTACACGAAGATACATGAGGAATGCAAGAAAATAGTAAAACTGGTCGACCAAGCGAATGATGCTATTGTGACATCGCCAAGCGGAACAAATTTGAAATTTAGCTTAAAGGGGAGGAAAGGGTCAATTGATGATGGCATATATGTACGAAAAGGAATGTTTGGAAATCTGCCCGCTGGTGAAGTTTACGTTGCACCCCTGGAGGGGACAACAGACGGAAATCTGGTTGTAAAAAGAGGATGGTATGCAAACCTGGAAGAAACTATGACTTTTGTTTTCAAAGATGGGCAGGTAGTACAAGTTAATGGTGGGGGTAGGATAGGCGAGGGATTCAGAGATATACTTGCCTGCGGGAAAGATGAAGAACCCTATCTCTCCCGGAGGAATCATGCTGAATTAGGCATTGGCACGAATCCAAATGCCAGGCAACCTGATAATATGCTGGAGGCAGAAAAAATAAGAGGGACAGTCCATATTGCGATAGGGGACAACTCTCATTTCGGTGGTAAAGTATCAGCGGATCTCCATCAAGACTTCGTGATTCCAAAACCGACGATGAAATTCGATGATAAAATGGTCATAGAGGATGGAGAAATCATAGCTGCCCCTTTTGCGAACTGATTGGACATGGAGGTGACATGAATCAGAAATGCCGGTTGCGACTCCTGACTCAGGAGCAAATAAAAAGCATACACCAGCGGAGTTTAGACATATTGGAGAAAATTGGGGTCAATGTCCATTCTCCAGTGGCTATCGAGATACTGGCTGATGGTGGCTGCCGAGTTGAAGGTCAGAGGGTTCACTTCCCAGCGCCGCTTGTGGAAAAGCTTTGCCAAATAAAACAAAAAAGTGTGGTGCTTCATTCCCGCACGGGAAGGCACCTGGAGTCGGGCACAGGGGAGATTTATGCCCATAACACTGGCATTGTCGCTACCATTGCTGATGCCAAAACAGGAAAACAAAGGGAGGCGGCTCTTCAGGATGCTGCGGCTCTGGTCAAGCTCATGGACGCACTGGATAATATCCACGCTGTGACTCCTATAATCTATCCCCAGGATGTTGAACCGCAACTGGCTTTGCTTTATGCAGCCAGGGAGTTATTTAAAAATACCTCCAAGCCATTCCATGGCCCCGGGGTGCGTTCTCTGGCGGAAGCACAATATATTTATCGCATGGCCTTGACCATTGCCGGTGATGAAAAAACGCTCCGGGAAAAGCCTATATTCAGCTTGGCTTGCTCTCCGTTAAGTCCGTTGACTTTGCCTAAAGAAGATGTGGAGGCAGCTATATGGGGGGCTAAAAATGGAATCCCCATTCAGGCGCTGCCCTGCCCCACTGCCGGTATGACAGCTCCCATAACTATACTGGGGTCTTTGACACAACAAAATGCTGAAGTTCTAGCAGTGTTGATGCTGGTGCGATTGATCGACCCCTCTGTCACTGTTTCCTATGCTGCCAGGTTAGCTTACCCCGATATGCGCTATGGTAACGTACTAGGTGGAGGACCAGAAGGAGCTATAGCCAGTGCTTGCGCTGTACAGCTAGCAAATCACTACAATTTGGAGTCTAATGTCTACGGGCCAGACACCAGCGCTTTCGTGGCCGATGCCCAAACAGGGATGGACAAGATGGCTACTACACTGCTACCAGCTATGGCAGGTAGCGATTGGCTATCTGGGGCTGGTTCACTGGGAGGTGCGGTCACAGTTTCCTATGAACAGCTGGTAATAGATAACGAAATCTTTAGCGTGGTGTTCCATTTCTTGGGTGATTTGCAGGATGATCAGGAGGACCTTGGTTTTTCTGCTATACAGGATGTGATGAACCAGCAAAGTCAGTTTCTTATGCACCCCAATACCTTAAAATACCTGCGTAGCCAGGAGTTATGGTGCTCCACTCAAGGGCCGCAGAGCGTTGGTAATAGTCGAGGCTATTCTGGCTGGCTCGAGGGCGGTAGCAAAAGTATGGCTGACATAGCCAGAGAAAAGGTGGATAAAATACTTAAGGAACATGAAGTTGAGCCGCTAGATGCATATGTAGAACGAGGGCTGGACGATATTATCCAGGTAGCTCGGAGAGAACTAGTCTCAGCACAGTAAGGAAATTAATGTGGACATTTTTTGCCCTGGATGACCTGTATGAACTAAGAGAAATAAGGGAGTTAGCTATTTCACCTGATGGCTCCAAAGTACTGTATGTAGAAAGGCAATTTGGCTGCGGCCAGGACCACTCCTTTGACAACCTTTGGCTCGTTTCTACTGAGGGCTCAGGAGAGCCGCTTCGTCTTACTCAGGGACTGTGGAATGACTGCTGTCCCATCTGGAAGCCCTGATGATCTACACCCACCATGGGCACTTTTAGCTTTTTAGAGCACCTCACGGAACTGACCTGCCCCCAGTAATTGTACCACTCCTTATGTTAGGTTAATGTCATCACTAACCATACCATAAGTGTTACCTATGTATCTCAGCTTCCGCATAAGCTCTTTCTCACTTCAGCCTCCTTTCTTAGAATTTATTTTGTTTTTTATTTTGATCTAGATCATCTCATAAGCCTAATCACTTCCTCTTAGTAAATTATGGCATCAGGAAGTTTTCCAAAGCTAGCTAATTCTCTGGCAAAACTGTGGTATTGGGTTTTTGTACAGCCTCTCAAATAGATATCTCCTTTGAAAGCACTTCATGAAGCTTCACAGGGCAGCCCATAGCAGACATCTCTTTCAGAAATTCCAAGGGATCAAGACATTCAGGGCCAATTATTCCCTTGCTTCCTTTTCCCTCTACACACATCTTTGCACCTACGATGGCTGGCAAAGCGACATAAACATTGAAGGTGCCAAATTTTCTGAACATTTCCAGCCTTTCTTCGGTAGTTGCAAAAAGAGGGTAAGGATAGGATAATGTGTATTCCATAGTATTTCCTGATTTTGTCCCCTTCACTTTAATTGCCAAGCTTTTGTCAAAGTCAACTGGAGATTTAGCTACTGCCTCTTCTGTGAAGAAGTCGTTAGTAGGAGACCGCACTAACTTCCCTAAAATGTCCCAGGGGGAAACTTTAATGCCTTTTATATCTATGAGTTTGTCACTGGCGAATCCTAACTGAATGAGATTCCCTGCTTGTATGTCCATAGGATATTTGAAATCCACATACTTCAGGCCTTTGCCTATAAAGTATGGTAACATTGCTGCCTCTTCATGTAAGTGGTGTACAAGCAGAACTTTTCCAAATGGGGCAAAATCATACTCCTCACGACCACTAAAAGGAGGATATCTCTTATACTCACCGTCCTCAAACACTATAGGCTCCTCTG
>JAGMDB010000137.1 GCA_023128875.1 Dehalococcoidia bacterium
CGAATCCGGTATGCGCTACCAAATAGGTAAGAAGGCAGAATGGCTATCAGAGTTAACCTGCTTTTTCTTCTTCGCTATTCAACTTGATTATACCTTTCTGACTCTTGCGGGTGGAGAATATGAAATTTGGCTCAAGATACTTGCTTGATGTTTATATCACTTTGTGATATTCTCTCAGTGAGACAGTTAAGTGGATTTTGAGAAATTAGAGTGGGATGACCAGAATATTGAGCATATTGCCAGGCATAGGGTTACTCCGCAAGAGGCGGAAGATGTATGCTTTGGATTTCATATTAGCCAAAAAGCGGGTGAGAGGAAGTATGTTCTTAGTGGCCAGTCATCTGCCGGGAGATACCTGAATATAGTGGTTGAGAGAATAGGTGGTTCAAGATTTAGGCCGATAACGGCATTTGAGATGTCGGATAATTACAAGCGCAGATACAGGAAAAGATTAAGGAGGAAGAGGAAAACATGAAGAAGAAGGAAGATTCTAAGGTTCCAGAATTTCAATCGCTAGAGAAGGAAAGGGAGTATTGGGAATCACATGGTCCGCTTGCTGAAGGTCATGAAGGCAGGATAAATAGGTCAAAACCTAGCCAAAAACGCTCTTCGTATTTAGCTGTTCGCTTGACAGGGGAAGAACTAACCCAACTTCGTGATATTGCAGCGAGATCTGGCGTAGGGCCTTCTACTTTCGCCCGACTATTACTTACCTCGGTGATTAGGGAGCGGGAGAATTTACCTAAACGTGTTCTTACCCTTGACGAATTGAAGGAAATGCTCCTAAGCAGCCTGTCAGAGGAAATGAAGGCTAGCATGATAAAGTTGAGCAGTGAAACATCTGTAGGGCAGCCTCCCACAATGTTGATTCTCGATCCCCAAAACATGCGCCAGGCGGAAAAGCTAACCTGGCAAATGCTGATAGCGTTCCTTCGAACATTAGGCTTCCAAGTGGTTACACCTGAACAGGAGAAGCGTAGAGAAATTGAGGGTAATCGAGGAGCACGGATTTAAGGCAAAATTCCATCTCTTGTGTGCCAGCTTACAGCTTCTCAAATCAAACGGTAAACTTGTACGGTGGTCGTCAAGTGGGAAAGAAACAATTATTTAAGCGCTGAAATAAGTTGCTCTTTCGATCATCCACACCATCTCATAATGGCCAGGGCTAAGGCTTTGGTCACAGTTACCAACTGATTGATATCCACATATTCATCGGTTGCATGAGCTGTCCTGTCGTCAGGCCCGATAGAGATAGTTGGAATCTTTAAGTGTCTTACGAGGGTAACTGCGTCAGTCACGCTGCCCATTCCAGCCGGTTTTGATTCAATGCCTAATTCGCGGACTGCTTCTATGCCCGTTTTAACTTGGGTTCAGAGATTATTGCCGCATCAGCTTTATATCCTTTTTCGCAGCAGGCCAGGGTGCCAATACCACTTGATTCCTTTCCAGCTTGGCCGTGTTGCTATCAAAAAGCTCCAAGTCGCTCGGAGCACCAATGATTTGAGCCATTTCAGCTCCTTCACAAATCGTTGGGCTGCTAATATGTGGTCAGGCCAGGCAAAAAGGTGGCAATCTGGGGGAGGAATATCAAGATGGCAGCAGTAGCTAGCTGCGCTCCCAGAAAGGGAATTACCCCCTGGAAGATAGTGCGCAAAGAAATGTCTGGAGCGATTCCTTTGATTACGTACACATTTATCCCTACTGGTGGTGTAATGACTCCCATCTCAGTCACCAGCACAATTATTACCCCAAACCATATAGGGTCGAAACCCAGAGCTAGAATAGCCGGGTAGAAAATGGGAATGGTAAGGGTAATCAGAGCCAGCGCATCCATAAAACATCCGCCCA
>JAGMDB010000138.1 GCA_023128875.1 Dehalococcoidia bacterium
TTCTCCTCTTCAGCAAAAGCAATGCTGCAGCAATTGCTTCCCCTGAAGGAGTGCCTCCACCACTCCAGATGCTCTTCAGAGATAGTTTCATTTCAGATGAGGCAAGTCGTGATAGTTGGACATCAGACCCTGAATGAAGTCCCTTTCCGGTATAAGTAACTACTTCGTACCAGATTTTAGGGTATAACGGCTGTAATGCTTCTGCGAATATACAGGCTGTCTTATTCACATCACCCAAGTAGGGATTCATAGAAGCCGAAACGTCCATGAGGAGTAGTACTGCCAGGGAAGGTTTATTCCTTATGTCACGAAGCTTGAATACCGTCGTCTTGCCTACTCCCACCTTGGACAACCTTCTACCATCTAGCTTACCGTTTCTAAGCCCGTGCCTCCACCTTGCCCCTAATATATCAAGCTGAGAGAAGATATGATGAACCTGCTGGATCTCTTTACATACCATACCTTTTACCTTATTGTGGGACAAAGGGTCATAAAAACCATCCTTGATTTTGGTAACGCTAGCCCTAACCCCCATTTGGCTAAGCTGTTGGGTGAGGTCTTCCACCCGGCTACTAGCATACTCTCTGATTTCCTCGGTTTCATCACGGCCGGTGTCAACCTGTGTAGAGTTATCCAGATAATCAGATAAGTCCTGAAGGCTTCCTGGGAAATTGCTCCCATAAATATTTCTGCGGAGTTGGGCAGCTATCTCGTCATCATAAAGGCTCTCGCCCTGAGCTTTCTTGTTTTCCATTTCCAGTTGTGTTCGCTCTATAATATTGCTAACACCCTTCCTGGGGAACTGTTGCAACCATTTCCAAGTATCCACAGCCATATCCAATCTTCTCTTGGAGTCATCTACTTTGGCGTAGTCAACGGTTTTTTCTATCAGGGAAATCAACGCCGCTGCTACTTCTGGGGAGGCTTTATCAGGTATATTTTCACCGTATGAAGACACTGCTGTCCAAACTTCAATGAGGTTGTCCCTAACAAGTTCTTCAGCTAGCAGCCCTGCAGCTTGTTTACCCCATTCAGGATACATAGCCTTCCTCGTAACCCTAATATATTCAGAAAGAGTGTTTGAAATTCCTCCCAATTTTGAATCTATATAAGCATCCTCCAGGATATTGTGTATGCTGATTAGCTCCTTCTTTTCAGCCTTCGACAGTTTATGCCAATCCTGATAGTTAGCAGTTGGTGCAGTCCATTTTTCATGTCCCGCTTGGTGAATTGCCATGCCAAGCACCACATCCACAGCCTGCCCCGGAATAGGTGCTTTAAAGCCATTTAGAACACCAGCGTCTAACCCAATGAGATTCTTGGGATAAGAAATGACGAATTGGCCTACCCACTGCACTCCGAATCTACCGCCCAGAAGCTCTACCGCTTTAGCCGTCCCCTCCAATATGGATGCCAGCTCATTTATCCTGTTCCGGGACTTGTCTATCCTCCAATAGTCAGAGAGGCTTCTAGCCATTGTTTTCTTCTACAGGAATAATCTCCCTATCGTTTTCCACATAGGGATTTTCCTCCAGCCATTGAAGAGCTTCTAGAGACATTTTTACCGTAGCACTATCCTCAACTCCGTTGATAACAGCAGTCTCCACTGCCTCCCTTAAGGAAGCGTTGTCCTTTAGCTCTTCAGCCGTCACAAGCAGTTGTCTCGTAGATACCGGAGCTGGATTAGTTGCTTTCCTCAGAGTATTGGCAAAAAGAGTCAACTTGTCCGCCATCTCTTTGTTCAATCCGCGCTTTTGCAGGATTTTGGCTTCCTCTCTACGAGGTGGATAGGTAAGTTTTATAGTTCTGGTAAACCTATCTCTTAACGCGGTATCCAGAGGGTTAGTTCCGTAGTAGTCGTCTCCTTCATTGATAGTGGCGAAGAATATCGCCCCAGGCGCTACCATTATTTTGTACCCGAGATCATCGCTCCACATAGAACGACGCCAATCCAGCAATCCCAATATGGCGTTTAACACCTCCGGGTGTGCTCGGTTTATCTCATCCAGAAGGTTCACGGAGCAAGGAGTCTCAATAGCCTGGATAAACCTGGCTTTGCGATACCAAGTCTCCCCGTCGTTGAGCCTGTCCTTTCCGAACCATTGTTCGGCATCTATAAAGGCTCCGCAGTGAACTTCGTGGTATGGTCGCTGGAACAGGTGAGCGAATTCCCTGGCCAGAGTGGTTTTGCCACATCCCTTGGGTCCGCGGATAAGGACATTTACGTGCTCTCCTCTTTCCGACCTAGAAGCTATCCTGGATAACCTTTCCCTGTTTTGCGGGGATATCCAGAAATTAGCCTCTCCAGGTGGAACAGTGATAGCACTGTCTGTAGAAGAGGCAGCAATTCGCCTGTCCTTGAAAGTCATTTTGCTCTTTCCTCCTTTAGATATTCAGACGCACGCCATCAAAATATACAAGGGCACGTCCTACTCGCTGGATATTTTGATATCCTTTACTAACCATGACAAGCCTTTCCAAGCCAAATCCTATTCCTACCCACGGGTCAACCCATCCCCATTGAGTATCTAAGGCGTTGGGGCCTATAACCCCCGAGCCAACTTCTAAACCAGCGACAACGTCAATTGTTTCTCCATACACTTCACTATACGCAGTAACCAAATCATAGCCTTTTATCTCCGCAGCATCCATTACTATAGCAGTAAGCTCCTCTAATCTTTGTTTCCCGCCCTCCTCAGGCGAGCCAAGCTCTACAAGGTTTAGCATGGTAAACTCATTTAGATGATGACCACCTTTTGAATCCTTGCGGAAACAAGGGCCTACTTCAAAGGCCCGTATTGGTTTCTCGTACAAACGGGTGAACTCACCTAAAAGATAATAAAGATTCGGCGCTAACATCGGCCTTAAACATTTATCATCGCTCACCCAGAATACCTGCTTAAATAATGGCCGCTCTGGCGTAATCGACATCTTTGCCAGTAAGCCTTTTGCTAAGATAATTGGCGTGATTACCTGAAAAAACCCATTCTCGATAAGTACGTTGGTGAGCTTACTCTCCAGTTCACAAAGTTTAGGGCGATGGTGAATATTGCGTATCTCCAGTAAATGCTGCTTGGCCTGTCTTACAAGTAACTGCTCTATATTACGAAAAGCTTCATCTCGATCTTGAACGCTGCAAAACGATTTTTCTTGAAAGTCTAAAGGGGCATCCAGCTCTCTCAAGCGTTGTTTTTGAACTTTGGAAAAACTAATACTCATCCATACCTACTGCTTCAACAAGAATTTTCACATAATCAGGCACAGCAGCCAATTCAATATAATGAACTTTGGAAGCTATGCTCTGCGCCTCTGCACGTTTGCTCCCAGAAACTAAAGCTAACTTAGCCCCCATGCCCGCCGCATTTCCTACCTGTTCAAAGCGATTCAAGGGAAGGGAAGGCAACATCCCAGTAATTATGGCACTGGAAACATCAATGTAACTTCCAAAAGCCCCGGCGATGATCACTTTCTTGATTTCTTCTGAGGAATGATCCCGTGCATTCAAAAGAGCTTGAATCCCAGACCTTAGTGCTCCTTTAGCTAATTGTATCGCTCGCACATCCTTTTGAGTAATAGTAATTGCTGGAAGTTCATTCCTTTCTCCCTTGCTAATGATGAACTCGCGCTGCATCTTATCATCACGTACCCGAGCGTGATTATTTAACATTCTACCGCTCTTATCTACGACGCCAGCTAAGCGGAGTTGCGCTATGGCATCCAGTATACCAGAGCCGCAAATTCCAATTGGTTTGGCCTTGTCAATGGTGAGGTAATCAACAGCATTGCCTGATATCCTCAGCCGTTCTATGGCTCCAGCGGCAGCTCGCATGCCATTTTTAACCGCGGCTCCTTCAAATGCCGGCCCCGATGCACAGGACACGCTGGCTATCTCAGCACTATCTATTAAAGAAACTTCGCTGTTTGTGCCTATATCAATAGCCAGGGCTAAACTTTCCTTTTGCCAGATCTCCTTTGTAGCTAATAGCATTGCAACATGATCAGCTCCGACAAAACCAGCAATGTTCGGTAATATATGCACATAAGCGCCAGCCGCTATATTCAGCCCCAAATCCCGAGCCTTGATATCCAGTGCACCTTTCACCGCCGGCACATAGGGAGCAGATGCCAATTGCCCTACTGGCAACTTCAACAGAAGATGATGCATAGCAGTATTTCCCACCATTACAGCTTCTACAATTTCATCCGGGTGTGTATCGACTTCACTGCAGAGCTCAAGCAATAGTCTGTTTAGTTCATCTATAACCAACTTCTGCATCAATTTCCCGCCACCCCTTTTCTCTAAAACAAAAGAAAGGCGAGAAACGATATCATCCCCATAAGCAAATTGAGGATTCATAGCTCCTCTGGCCGCCAAGGTCTTACCACTTCCCAAATCCATTAAATAAGCAGCTATTTTTGTGCTTCCCAAATCCACAGCCAATCCCAATTGGCGACTAGACTGGTGCCCGATAGCTACTACCTCATTACCTCTCACGAAAACTTTAGCTTTCCAATCCCATGCCCGCAACAAAGGAGAGGCATTTTTTAGAACCTCAATATCGATACTGCTGCAGTTTACTCTTTGATTTTTCAATTCCTCTAGTATGCGTTCAGCATCAGCCTGCAAATCTGACATAGAAGGAGCCGGTAAATATATATCATAAGAATGGACAGGCGAATCTGGAGCAACGGCAATCTCAAAGCCTTCTACCTGGAGACGTTGCATCGTGGTCATCGACCCAGGTGGCACAAACAATTCCAAGTCGTCTCTTGGGCGTGTCTGGCAGGCCAAACGCCAGCCTTCCTCTAACTCCTGAGGCGAAAAAACCTTTAGCTCGTTAGCTGTGGGTTCTGAAGCGGCCCCTTTTAGAACTCGCACTTTGCAGCAATTGCCCCGTCCATGACCTCCGCATATGCTAACTATGTCCACACCTGACTGATGTGCGCAGTCTAGAAGCGATTGATCACCTCTACACTTTCCACTTTTGCCTGTCGGTTTAAAATCAATCTGGCAAAGTTTCATTCTCATTTCTCTAAATCACTTATCTTTGATAATTTAATGTAGAGGTCAGCAGGCAAAGCTAATCCCGCCGCCGCTTCTACCGCTTTGATAACTCCTATTGGAACGGGGCAAGCCGTATGAAGATTACACCTCTGGGCTAAGTGTAAAACGGCTGGCGTATCATTAAGAGAACCGATTTCCCGAAATGGATCCACCTGGCACAATTCCTCCGCCAGATTCTGGACATGCTCACAGTCGCTCTCGATTTTCAAGGAAACTTGCCGGTTACCATCTCTACTAGCCTCGATAATAGTTGTGTATCCACATATCCCAGCAAACACTTCTGCCTTTACTTTTTGACCTTTCCCCATATTCAGCAGTGAACAATTTTCTTAAATTTCTATGGCACCTTATTATGTAAACTAACAGCCTGATTTTGGCTGACCATATGATAGCACTAAAGCAACCAAATTTCAGGGAGCTCTTCTCTAATCGCCTTTTCAGGTTAAGAGAGTTAATATGAGCCGCCGAGAATTATGTTCATTTGTTATGAACACCTGTGAGGAATCAAAAGACAGGGTTTAGATAGCTACTAAAAGTTACAAAGCAAAATGCCGCTGGGGGTAAGAGCTAGTGCAAGCATTTCGGCATTCATATTTTGTCGCCACCAATCCTGGTAATCATCATAACCGCCGCAGAATGAATTCTCTAGGGCACGATGTGAGTTCCAGCTTTGCCTTGTAATGCTCTTTCAATAGATTCTGGACACGTTACTATTGCCTCTTTACCACCAGCCTCAAGAAATCTTACAATCGCTTGAATTTTAGGAAGCATGCTTCCTTTACCAAACTGCCCCTGTTTAATATATTCCTTTGCCTCAGCAACTGTAATCTTACCCAGCACCTTCTGGTTTGCTTTCTCGAAATTTATGTAAACCTTGTCAACCGCGGTGGAAATAACGAATAAGTACGCGCCAATTTCAGAGGCAAGAAGGCCAGATGCATTATCTTTATCAATGACCGCAGCAACTCCTTCCAACTCCCCTTGCTCATTTCTGATAACTGGAATCCCACCACCCCCAACACCTATCACAAC
>JAGMDB010000139.1 GCA_023128875.1 Dehalococcoidia bacterium
ACTCACTACAATTATCCAGGTGAAACGCCAGAAGTGCTTCCATGTCTAGCTACCAGTTGGGATGTTTCCGAAGATGGCTTGAAGTGGACTTTTTATTTGAGAGAGGGAGTGAAATTTCATTGTGGTCATGAGTTCGGCGCTGAAGCAGTAAAATATTCTATAGACAGGACTGTGGAAATGGGGAAAGGAGCTGCATGGATTTGGGCTTCTGTTGAAAGCGTAAAAGTGGTCGATGAATACACGGTTGAGCTCAACCTGAAATATCCTGCTCCCATTGACATAATAGCGTCTTCGGGCTATGGCGCTTACATAATGTGCCCGGTCTGCACGGAAGGAAAAACATCCGAATGGTTCTGGGCTGGAAATGGCTGTGGAACTGGCCCCTATAGGATCGTAGCATACGAGAAAGATGAATACACAATCCTGGAAAAATTTGAGGACTACTGGGGTGGATGGGTAGACAATCAAATTGATAGATTCATTTACAAGGTAGTGCCCGAAACTGCAACCAGGACAAAGATGTTGAAAGCGGGTGAAATCGATTTCACTTACAATGTTCCTAGAGAGACTATTCCAGAGCTAGAGGAAGCTCCTGACATTGTGACAAAAAGCTTCCCCACATACTTGGTGTCCTATGCGCATTTAAACTGTCAGAAAGCACCTTTGGATGATATGCGGGTAAGGCAAGCTATTGCTTATGCAACTCCGTATAAGGATATAGTAGACTATGTGTTAATGGGCTATGGGCAGCAATCGCAAGGAGTAATCCCTTCTGGCATGCTTGGACATTCCGAAAATTGCAAGCAATATCATCTGGATCTTGACAAGGCTAGAGCGCTGCTAACTGAGGCTGGGTATCCTGGAGGAGGATTCACATTACACCTGAACTATATTTCAGGTGTGGGCTGGGATAAGTTAGCGGAGATATGGGGTGCCTCGTTAGGAGAAGTTGGAATTACCCTCGAGGCAACGGGAATGCCCTGGTCACAAGCATGGAGCATTGCTACAGGCCCTCTCGAAGAGAGACAAGATATTTGTATATATTCTTGGTGGCCGACCTACATCGATCCATATGATTTTCTCGGCAGTATGCTCCACAGTGAAGAAGAACCTATCGGCGCATATTCTTTCCACCTGACTTATTACAAGAATCCAGAGTTTGACAACCTCATAGACACCGCAAATGAATTGATTGGTTATAACAGGGAGGAGGCACTTGGGCTATTTGACCAAGCGCAGGTTATCCTGATGGAAGACTCTCCGATAATTCCCCTTTACGATTATACCAGGGTCTTACCCTACCGGGATAAATGGACAGGCATCAGCTTTAATCCAGCTTATGATTACGTTTTGCCTTTGTATGATATACGACTAGTAAGCTAAGCTAGCAAATCTATCAGAAAAGGACCTTTGTCGGGTGTTATAAGAGTGGGATTAAGGAATTATGCTGTTAGAAGAATTGCCCAAGCAATTGTCATCATAATAGGCATTAGCCTAATAGGATTTGTGCTTATTAGGCTAGTGCCTGCGAATCCAGGAGCACTATTGGCTGGACGCCATGCTACTCCAGAGCAGATGGAAGCTGCTGAAAGAGAGCTTGGATTAGATAAACCCTTGCCGACTCAGTATTTGATCTTCGCAGGAAAATTCTTCCAAGGGGATTTTGGGAATTCCTTAAGCACCAAGAGGCCCATCCTCAGCGATATAGGCAAATATCTTCCGGCTTCTATAGAGTTGATTGTAATATCATTAATAATCGCATTTCTCATAGGCGTTCCTTTAGGTATATTATCTTCAAGTAAAAAGGACACGGCTACTGATCATGGGAGCAGAGTATTCGCCATTGCCGGTGTTTCTCTAGCCTCATTCTGGCTTGCTATGGTGTTTCAAATTATTTTTTCCAGTAATCTTGGCATTTTACCCCTAGAGGGAAGAATTTCAATGGACGTTATCGTTAATTACCCGATTCAACGTGTCACGGGGTTTAACCTTGTTGATGCTCTGATCACCAGAAACTGGATTGGTTTTGCCGATACCGTAAAGCACCTGATTCTTCCTAGTTTAGCGCTTGCTGCTTATCCAATTGGTATGGTCACCAGGATGACCAGGACGAAGATGATTGAAGTGCTTAACGAGGATTACATATGTGCTGCCCGAGCTAGTGGCTTACCCGAGAAAACAATATTGTTTCGATATGCTTTTAAACCATCTGCTGGGCCACTTTTAACTATATCAGGCTTGACATTCGCTTATATGCTGACTTCGACCGCGCTCGTGGAGTTCGTTTTCAGTTGGCCTGGACTTGGTAGATACTTGGTGAGCGCCCTTTTTGTCGGGGATTATCCAGCTATAATGGGCGTAACGTTGCTCGCTGCAACTGCTTACGTTTTCGTCAACTTAGCTGTGGATCTATTGCAGACTGTAGTTGATCCAAGGATTAAGTACTGAGGGGATTATATGGCAGAGCAAAGAAAAGGAGGAATAAGGAAATGGCTGGAAGAGCATGAATCCCAAATTAGAGAATTTAAGCATAGTTTACGTTTGCTCAGGAAGAATCCTTTGTCAGTGGCTGGGTTAATAATTATTCTTACTTTAGTGGTTATAGCAATTTTCGCTCCCTATATCGCTCCCTATCCTGAGCAAGCAACGAAACCTAATCTAGTAAAAGAAGAAATACTTATTCCTCCCAATCAATATCATCTCCTCGGAACAGATCGCTTAGGGAGAGACGTGTTAACTAGAATAATTTATGGAACCAGAATTGCTTTGGAGGTAGTGGTTATGGTAATCACACTTGGTCTATTAATTGGTGTTCCGCTGGGTGCCATAGCAGGAACTTGTGGAGGAAAAATTGACACTGTGATAATGAGAATATGCGATGTTTTTTTGAGTTTCCCTTCTCTTTTGCTGGTTATTATTATTTGTGCAACAATCGGGCCTAGTCTGATGCATGCCATGCTTGCGCTCGCTATCTCGTGGTGGCCCTGGTATGCAAGGATAATCAGAAACGAGGCAATTTCGGTGAAGGAAAGAGCATATGTGAAAGCAGCGAACAGCATAGGTGTTGGGAAGCTAACTATAGTTTTTAGGCACATCCTCCCAAACTCCATAGCACCGGTGATAACTCAAGCAACACTAGATGGAGGCGCAGTAATATTGTCCCTCGCCGGATTGGGCTTTCTCGGGCTAGGAGCTCAACCCCCTAGCCCGGATTGGGGTTTAATGATAAGCACCAGCAGACATACATTCCCTTTGAGCTGGTGGTGGACAGTTTTTCCAGGGTTAGCCATTTTTCTCGCGGCACTAAGTTTTAATCTATTGGGCGATGCTTTTAGAGATGTACTTGATCCAAGGCTCAGGAGAAGATGAAGATGCGATGCCCTTTGCTTGAAGTCAAAAACCTTGCATTGGAATTCAATACTTACAGAGGTGTGGTATCGGCGCTAGATGGTATCAATTTTCAGATTTTTGGGAAAGAGAATTTTGGTCTAGCAGGAGAGTCCGGGTGTGGTAAATCAGTAACCGCATTGTCGATATTGAGACTTGTTCCCAAACCAGGAAGAATAGTTAAGGGAGAAATAATTTTTAGAGAAGAGGATCTGCTTCGGAAGAGCGAGAAGGAAATGCGCAAAGACAGGGGAAGCAAAATTTCAATGGTTTTCCAAGATCCAAATTCCTCATTAAACCCAGTATTTAGGATTGGGAACCAAATCAGTGGAGTCATCAGAAAACATCAAAATCTTACTGAAAAAGAAGCAAGAGAGAAAGCTCTGGAATTGCTGGAAGAAGTAGAGGTTGCGGACCCCGTGAGGGTTTTAGAGTCGTATCCACATGAATTAAGTGGTGGAATGAAACAGCGTGTAATGATTGCTATCGCTCTCTCATGTCACCCAGATTTGGTGATAGCAGATGAGCCCACAACCAACTTGGACGTAACGATACAAGCTAAAATCCTGGATTTGATGTGTGGCCTTCAAAGGGATTTTAAATCCTCGATCCTTTATATCACTCACAATCTAGCTGTAATTGCAGAAATATGTGATCGGGTGGGTATTATGTATGCTGGGGACATCATTGAGCTTGGCTCAACTAAAGATATCTTTTCTTCGTCATTCCACCCTTACACTCAAAATCTGATTAAAGCTATTCCGGAGCTTGGAAAAAGAGAAAGAAAGCTAGCATCTATAAGGGGAGTGGTTCCAGATTTAATCAACCCGCCTAGCGGCTGCAGATTTCATCCTAGATGTGCGAGAATGAAAGCAACTTGTATAAGTGAAAAACCCAAATTAACTGAGTTAGAGAAAGGACATTACGTAGCCTGCTGGGATGTGTTTAATTGAAAAGAGGAGCAAGACGTTACCTTTGGTGAGAATTAGTCATCTGAAAAAATATTTTCCAGTGCTGGGTGGTGTATTCGGTAAACCTACCAGTTGGGTTAAAGCGGTTGATGATATCTCATTAAATGTAATGAAGGGAGAAACTCTTGGTTTAGTGGGGGAATCAGGATGTGGGAAAACTACCTTGGGCGAAACAATTCTAATGTTGCAAAAACCCACGGAAGGCAAAATCTACTTTGATGGGCAGGATATTACCCAAATTAATCAGCGTGAAATGAAAGAGTTGAGGCCAAGAATGCAAATAGTTTTTCAAGATCCTTACTCCTCATTGGACCCTCGGATGCTGGTTAGGAACATTGTAGGGGAACCATTAAGAACTCATAGAAATCTCAATGAGAAACAACTAAACGAGGAAGTTCTTAAATTGTTAGATAAAGTTGGTTTAGCTGAGCAACATCTGCGTAGATACCCTCATGAATTTAGTGGAGGGCAGAGGCAAAGAATTGCTATAGCCAGGGCATTGGCATTGGCTCCCAACTTTATAGTGCTTGACGAACCTACATCCGCTTTAGATGTTTCGGTTCAAGTTACGATTTTAGAGTTACTTAAATCACTCCAGAAAGACCTCAAACTAACCTATCTCTTCATTTCTCATGACCTAAGCGTAGTTGAGCGTATTAGTGATTATGTGGCTGTGATGTACCTCGGAAAATTGGTTGAACTTTGTCCAGCTGGAGAAATCGCTGAAAATGCATTACATCCTTACACTAAAGCATTAATTTCTGCTGTTCCAATTCCGGATCCAGGGGCAAAAAGAAAAAAGATTCTGCTGAGTGGAACTGTTCCAAGCCCGGTAAATCCACCACAAGGCTGTAGGTTCCACACTCGCTGCCCGGTTGCAAAACCGGAATGCATGGAAGAGGAGCCACAATTATGGAATGTAGCGAGGGAACACTTTGTGGCGTGCCATCTTTATAAAAGGAGGTAAAAAGACGATGATAAAAATTGGTGCTGCACAAATGGAAATAGGATTTTTAGATGTGGAGGGGAATTTGAGGAAAGCAAAGTCATTAATCAATGAGGCAGGCAATAAGCATTGTGATGTTATATGTTTCCCCGAGCTTTTTTTGACTGGTCCCTTAAGAGGAGAAATTCCTGAGTATGCACAAGATATTCCTGGTGAGCATACTGATGAGTTCTGTAAATTAGCATATGAAAACAATATCCATATCATAATGGGAACTATAACGGAAAGGGAGGGTGACAGCTATTATAATACAAGTGTTTTAATTGACAACTCTGGCAAGATTATAGGGAAATATAGAAAGATTAATTTATGGAATGGTGAGAAGGTTTATAAGAAAGCCGGAGATAAAGTATCAATATTTGATACCAAATTCGGGAACATTGGATTAGAGATTTGCTGGGATCTAGCTTTTCCGGAAGTTGCTAAAGAAATTGCGCTGGGAGGAGCTAAGATTATTTTTTGTCCTTCTTTTTGGAGCCATGAAGATAAATATGATTTTCTTAAATCGGAAGAGCTTAAGAAAGAGGTTCCTGATATAGAAACAGAATCAAATTTTATCGATTTATGTGTTCCAGCAAGGGCTGTGGAAAGTGAGACTGTTTTTGTTTATGTGAACGCTTGTGGTAAGACTAAAGTTGGTAAATTCGCCCGCAATATGGTGGGCCATTCCCAAATAGCTATCCCTTTCTATGGTAGGGT
>JAGMDB010000014.1 GCA_023128875.1 Dehalococcoidia bacterium
ATGAACCTGAAAATAAGAGAGGCTCAGTTGCAGAAGATCCCTTATATGCTCATAGTTGGCGATAAAGAAAAGGCTTCATCTGGTGTATCGCTTCGCCTAAGGAATGGTGATGATGCAGGATTGGAAACTTCAGCGCAGGTTAAAGCAAGGATAAAAACAGCCATAGACGCTAAGTCTTAAGTTTTTTGGAAGTGGAGGGACCATAGTTAAAAATATAGCAGTTAACAGAAAAATTAGAGCGAGGGAAGTTAGGCTTATAGGCGAAAAAGGAGAGCAATTGGGTATATTACCCACGCAGGAGGCACTACAAATTGCCCGGGAGCATGATCTTGATTTGGTTGAGATAGCACCGACAGCAGTACCGCCGGTATGCCGGCTTCTCGATTACGGAAAATATAAATACGAACAGGTTAAAAAAGAACGGAAGGCAAAGAAGGGCCAAAAAATTGGCTTACTTAAAGAGGTTCGCTTTCGGCCAAAAATTGAAGATCATGATTTACAAGCGAAGATCAGGACAGTTAGAAAATTGCTAGGGGAAGGTAACAAAGTGAAGGTATTAGTGAGATTTAGAGGCCGCGAGATTATTTACCCAGAAATGGGTTGGAAAGTATTAAAGAGAGTGGCCGAGGCGCTGAAAGAAGAAGCTGTAGCAAGCAATCATCCTGCCAAGGACAGGCGGACCATAGCTTTAACTCTTTCAATCTCTCCAGTGAAAAAATCTACAAAGGTGGAATTCGATGCCAAAACTCAAAACTCATAAAGGAGCGAAAAGTCGCTTTCATATAACGGGTAAGGGTAAGCTAGTACGCACTAAATGTGGCAAAAGCCACTTTAGACGGAGAAAGGCTCCGAGGGTTAAACGCCTTTATGATGAGCTTATCGCAACCTCATCGGCGGATAAGAAGCGAATAAGAAGACTTTTACCTCACAAGTAAGGGTTTGAAAGGAGGAATCTTGCCACGAGCTAAAGCGGGTAAAATCACTCATCAGCGCCATAAGAAAGTGCTTGCGTTAACCAAGGGACATCGCGGTTCAAGACATAGTCTGTATAGACAAGCTCATGAATCTATGCTCCATGCTTTAGACTATGCTTACTGCCATCGGCGGGAGCGGAAAAGCGATTTTAGAAAGTTGTGGATCGCTCGTATTAATGCCGCAGCACGAACTCAAGGACTCTCCTATAGTCAATTTCTAGCGAGCTTAAGAAAAGCGAATGTAGAGATAAATCGTAAGATGTTAGCTGATATGGCAATTAAGGACCCCGAGGGCTTCGCCAGATTGCTAGCTTCTGTTTCGTCTAGAGATACAAATGCTAAAGCAGCTTGAGGAACTTCAACTAGAAGCTCTTAATGAATTAGGCCAAGTTAGCGAACTAAAGGGACTCGAGTCTTGGCGTGTTCGTTGCTTGGGCAAGAGAAGTAAGCTAACTCAAGTCTTGCGCTCTCTAGCTAGCTTGCCTTTAGAGGAACGAAAAAAAATAGGCGCCCTGGCTAATGGAACCAAGGTGAGCCTAGAGTCAAGCCTGGCTGAAAAGAAAAAGTTTTTGGAAGAAGATCACCTAGCTTCCTTCTTAAGTCGAGAAAGACTGGATATTACTTTACCCGGCCAACCTATTCCCGCAGGACGACTGCATCCTGTAACTCAGACACTTGAGGAAATTTGCAGCATTTTCACAAGCATGGGATTCCAGGTAGCCGAAGGACCTGATGTGGAGTGGGATTACTATAACTTTGAAGCTTTGAACATTCCTCCACAGCACCCAGCGCGAGATATGTTCGCCACACTATGGATAGATTATGAGGAAACTACCGGGCAGGCCAGGCTCTTGCGGACGCATACTTCTCCAATGCAAATAAGAGTCATGGAAAAAGAGCGCCCGCCGATAAGAATGATAGTGCCAGGGCGGGTCTACCGCTACGAGGCCACAGATGCTACTCATGAATCCATGTTCTACCAAGTTGAGGGACTAGCTATAGATATGAATATTACCCTGGCTGATTTGAAGGGTATCCTATTTGAATTCTGTCATTGTCTTTTTGGTGAGGAAAGAAAAGTGCGCTTCAGATGCGATTATTTTCCTTTTGTTGAACCTGGTGCGGAGATAGCAATAGAGTGCTCAAGCTGTCATGGCGCTGGTTGCCGGTTGTGTAGCTATAGCGGCTGGCTTGAGATACTCGGTGCGGGGATGGTACACCCTGATGTTCTCAGACGTGTTGACATTGACCCTGAAGTTTACAGCGGCTTCGCCTTTGGGATGGGCGTCGAACGGATTCCGATGCTCCGTTATGGTATTGATGATATACGGCTTTTCTACAGTAACGACCTTAGATTCCTAAAGCAATTTTGATTTTTTAGAGATTAACAAAGGGTTAATAAATATGAAGGCCTCTCTTAAATGGCTGAGTGATTATATTGACATAAGGATTGACCGCCAGAAACTAGCGGAGAAACTAACTATGGCTGGTATGGAGGTCAAAGGGATACAAACTATAGGTAGCACCTGGGATAATGTGGTGATAGGGCAGGTAGCATCTGTGAATTCTCACCCTAATGCCGACAAACTGAATTTAGCCACTGTTAATCTTGGCCCCCAGCAAATTACCGTAGTTTGCGGTGCTCCTAATATTGGCGTGGGGCAGAAAGTACCCTTTGCCTATGCGGGGGCTAGACTTATCGATGGCCACACTGGAAAGGCTACGCTATTAAAGCCAACCAAAATTCGTGGTATTCTGTCTGAGGGCATGGTTTGCTCAGAAAAAGAACTGGGAATTTCTGAAAACCATGAAAGCATTCTAGTATTATCACCAGAAGCTCCCATAGGCATGCCCTTGGCTGACTACCTGGGCGACATAATTTTCGATTTAGATATAACACCCAATCGGCCAGACTGTTTATCCATAATTGGTATTGCCAGAGAAATTGCTGCTTTAACTGATGAATCAGTTCATCTACCCCAAATCGGTTATGAGGAAATGGAGAAACCAATAGACTCTCTTATCTCCGTTGCCATCATCGAGCCAGATCTATGTCCCAGATATTGTGCTAGCTTGCTTATTGGAATTGAAGTCGCATCTTCTCCCGGCTGGCTGCAGGAACGCCTGAGAAGTTACGGGATGCGCCCTATAAATAATGTTGTTGATGTTAGTAATTATGTGATGCTGGAACATGGCCAGCCTCTTCACGCCTTTGACTATCATAAACTTAAGGGCAAACAAATTGTCGTTCGCTGTGCTAAGAGTGGTGAAACTATAATCACTTTGGATGGCATAGAGAGAACTCTTACTCAAGATACTCTGGTTATTGCTGATGAAGAGAATTCCGTTGCTATTGCCGGGCTAATGGGCGGGCTCAATACTGAGGTTGATGTTACAACTACTGCTATTCTTCTGGAATCGGCGAATTTCAACAGAAGTACCATTCGGAGAGGCGCTAATCACCTTAATTTACAAAGCGAAGCTTCAACTCGCTTTGACAAGGGGTTAAACCCAGACTTACCATTAGTCGCATTGAAGCGAGCTACACAATTGCTACTGGAGCTAGCTGGAGGCAAATCGGCCAGGGGTATAATCGATGCTTACCCCGGTAAGACAGCGCCAAGCGCTATTTTGCTTTCCACCAAGGAGGTGAAGCGACTTTCGGGTTTAGAAATTACCATTGACGAAACTCTCGGAGTATTGAGAGCCCTGGGTTTCGAATGTCAAGAGACTGGTTTATTGCCTCCACAAATCTCGGTGTTTGTTCCTTATTGGCGTGGCGACATTAAATGCGCTGCTGACCTTGTGGAAGAAATAATCCGCATTATCGGCTATGACAAAATTCCTGTGACGCGGCTCAGCGCTTCTCTGCCACCCCAAAAATTAACGCCAGAACGCAGCTTTAAGCAAAAGTTACGTAATACCTTAGTAAGCTGGGGTTTCCAAGAAATATTAACCTATTCCTTGACTAGCATGGAAAAACTACAGAGACTTTCTCCAAAGCTTGAACCAAAAATCGCTCCCTTGCAAGTGGCTAACCCAATGACAAAGGAACAGGAATATTTACGGACTTCCCTGCGTGCAGGCGTTTTAACTACATTGGCAAACAATCAGAAACATGAAGAAGCTGACATAAGGTTATTTGAAATTGGCAAGATTTTCTTACCGCAGTATCCCTCTGCCATTGCGTTGAGCCAAAACGCTGAAAGTGGCGAAGGAGAAGTCAAACAATCCCCACAGGATAAAGAGGGATTACCACACGAGAAAGAGATGCTTTGTGCTGTACTCAGCGGCTCAAGACGGGAATTATCATGGCATGACAATAAAGAGCTTCTTGATTTCTTCGATGCTAAAGGTGTGGCAGAAAGATTATTAGAACAATTAGGGCTCACATCAACATTTGAATCTAGCGACGATGAGGGTTTACTCCTTGGTAGAAGGGCTGATGTTATCATTGGTGGGGATAAAGTGGGAGTTGTGGGCAATTTGCATTCCAAGGTAGCACAAGGTTTTGAGCTTTCTGGCCCTGTTTGCCTTATTGAAATGGATGTGGAGAAACTGATGAACAAAGCAAGCGGGGCAAAGCGATATCAGCCTATCCCCCGGTTTCCCAGCATAACCAGGGACATTGCATTGGTAATAAATGAGCAAGTAACATTCCAAGAGACGGAAGCCATAATACAGAGCTTCCCATTGGTTGAGAAAACCACCCTCTTTGATCTCTATACCGGTGAGCAGATACCTGAAGGCAAAAAATCATTTGCTATAAGAATTATCTATCAGTCGCCCCAGCGGACTTTAACTGAGAGGGAAGTTGATAAAATCCAGCAGCAAATGCTTGATAGGCTATGTCGAGAACTGGGCGCTACTTTAAGGGGTTAGCTGCTTTTCTCAGCAGTGTTTTAACTTTCCCAGCAATATTATCTAGAGGTAAAAGTTGAATTTCTTTCTGTGTGCGCCATTTCGCCTCTACACTTTGGCCTTTTAGGGTGCGTGGGCTTAATGTCAACCGCAGGGGTATTCCTAGAAGGTCAGCATCGTTAAATTTAACCCCGGCAGATTCATTCCGATCATCATACAGAACTTCGATGCCTTCTCCCTCCAGTTTCTGATATGCATCTTCTGCTACAGATGCAACCTCAGAGTTGTCCAGACAGAGGGAGCAAAGATAAACCTGATAAGGAGCAACAGATAGCGGCCAAATAATTCCCTTATCATCATAGCTTTGCTCTATTATTGCTGCCAAAAGGCGTCCCAACCCGATGCCATAGCAGCCCATAATTATAGGTCGAGACGTGCCATCACGATTGAGGGAAAGCGCTCCTAATTTCTCACTAAGAAAGGTGCCCAATTTAAATATGTGCCCTACTTCAATGCCATGAGCAGAAGACAATTTGCTGCCGCACTTAGAGCAATTATGCCCGGAGCGAGCCAGTGCAATATCAACCATAAGGTCAACCTGAAAATCTCTAGGATAATTGATATTGCTGAAATGATATCCTGGCTTATTGGCTCCAGCGATGAAGTTCGAGCCGAAAGTTATAGAATCATCAGCAACAATCTTGATATCTTTCATGCCTATAGGTGAGGCAAAGCCAGCCACTAAGCCAGCTATGGTTACTTGGCTTTCTGTAGCTAACTTTAGCTCCGAACACTTCAGCACATTTCGTAGCTTTGTTTCATTCACTTCCAGGTCGCCTCGTATGACCACAAAGATGAATTCGCCATCAGCGGAGTAAAATACAGCCTTAAGTGTCTGGCTTGTAGGCACACCAACAAAGCTAGCCACTTGCTCTATAGTTTTTGCGTCCGGCGTGGATATTTCTTCCAGAGGCAATAGAGCCCCAGCATTTACCTCTGCTTTGGCAA
>JAGMDB010000140.1 GCA_023128875.1 Dehalococcoidia bacterium
GCTTTCACTTTAGAGAAGGCATATAACGTTAGAGAAGGTTTTACCAGGGATGACGAGCAAGTATCCGAGTTCTGGTTCAAGGAGCCAATACCAGACGGCCCCCACAAAGGCAAGGTGGTTGATAGAGCCAGGTTTGAAAAAATGAAGGATGAGTATTATGCACTTCGCGGCTGGGATGCCGAGACAAGCTGGCCTACCAGGGAGACCTACAAGCGACTTGGGCTAGGCGGCGTGGCAGATAGTTTGCAAAAGCTGGGGAAGCTCCCTTCTAAGATAAAAGGGTAAGCTTAATCTAGGGTATTGTTAAATGCTGTGACCGTAGCCATTAAAATCCCATCCCCGCTTATCGAAACGATCCTCGAATAAATCATCCAGTGTGGATAAACGGGAGCATTAACATGAAAGAAGTTGAAGAGGCAATGGTAGTCTATACTACTCTTGAAGAAAAAACCATAAAGAAGGAACACATACCCCGCGAAATTCCTTTTACTATTGTAGTTAATGGAAAAGAGTTGACTACTTTGCAATGTACTCCTTCAAGTCTGCAATATCTAGCTGTGGGGTTTTTACTTTCTGAAGGAGTAATCACACAAAAGGAGGAGATAAAGCAAGCGATTTTAGATGAGAAAGACCTTCATATTCGAATATACCTAGAGACGAGTATTGATATGCAAGCTTCAAATCTTCAGAGACAAATTGCCTCTGATAGTGTTCCTCCCTATCAGAAGGAGGACGAGGAAGCTATACCTCGCCTAGATTCACAGCTTCAGGTCTCCAGAGATAAAATCTTCCGGCTAATGCGGCAATTTCAAACAGAGTCTTCTCTCTACAAGCAGACGCATGGAAACCATTCCTGTGCTTTGTGTAATACTGATGGGGTTATTATGGTTTTCGCTGATGATATCAGCAGGCATAATGTTGTACACAAAGTAATCGGTGAGTGTCTACTCAAAGGAATCTCAGTAGAGGACAAAATCCTTACGACAAGTAGCAGGATTTCTGTAGATATTCTGAATAAGGTAGCTAAACGAAAAATACCTATTATCATCTCCCTTGCAACAGTCACCAGCACAGCTTTAAATTTGGCTAAAAGCCTTGGGCTAACAGTTATTGGCTTTGCACAAGAGCAACACATGGTTGTTTTTACCGGCGACCAGCGAGTTATATAACAACTTTAAATTGAAGGACATAGTTATGTATAAAGGGCAACCAGCGGGAACGGCACAACTGGTCATAGTCAGCCAGCTGATCAATCCTTATCACTTTGCTAACTCCCCGTCCCGTGTAGTGCCAGAATCGGGGTCCTGGTTGCCCAATAATAAATAAAGGAGACGATGCCTATGCAGAATTGGCTCTTAGGAAAGACTGGGGAAAGAATATTAAGAAAGGAGGTATAAATGCGTAAAAGAAAAAGTTTATTAGCGCTAATTGGAATAGTGGCATTGCTGCTTAGCTTGTCTGTTCCGATGATGCAATGTGCTCCAGCAACGGAAGAAGAGGTAACTCCTCCACCTGAGGAAGAGGAAGCAACTCCTCCAGCGGAGGAAGAGGTGACTCCCCCAGCGGAGGAAATAAAATATGGTGGCAGATTGAACGTTGGCTTCATGTCGCCTCAGAATAGCACGGTAATCGACGGCAAGTTGATGTGGACCAACTGGGGGTGTCTCTACTTTCTGCTAATATATGACAATCTGGCACATTTTAACATGCTACCTGGTGATACCTATGCGTTCTGGCCCAAGCTGGTACAGAGCTACGAAGTGTCGGAAGACGGGACGACGTGGACGCTGCATCTGGTGGAGAATGCGACCTGGCATGATGGTGTACCGTTTACAGCAGAGGATGTGGCATTTACATTTGAGTATTTATTCCAGACACCTGGATGGGGTGGGCACCTGACTTCTTTTGAGGAAATCGAGGTCATTGATGATTACACAATCAGAGTCGTGCATGATATCGAGCTTCCAACTACCAATACTCCTGGTTGGTGGATGTGGAATCCTGTAATTCCCAAGCACATTATCGAGCCCTATAAAGATGACATACTGTCTTTTCAGAATGAGGAGTCAATCGGTACGGGGGCATTCAAGCTAAAGGAATTCAAAAGTGGCCAGTACATGTGGTTGGTGGCTAACGAAGACTATTGGGACGGGAGGCCATACGTGGATGAGGTGGTTTTCAGGTACTATGGAAGTGTGGACACTGCGATTATGGCGATGCAGAAAGGTGAAGTGGATGTGTTCGGAGAGAATATGATCACGCCATTTGCTGTTGAAGCGGTGAAAGGGGACCCGGACATTAATGTTTCGGTGCTGCAGGGGCTGAGAGAGGTTTATCTGGCATTTAATCTTCACCCCGACGGGCCATTACAGGACAAGGATGTAAGGCATGCCATTGCCTATGGCATAGACCGTGACAGGCTTATAGACATGGCGTTTGGGGGATATGGAGAGAGATGTGATTCCTGGGCATATCCCGAGAGCCCAATGCATAAGCCTGATTTACCCCAATACGACTATAATCCTGATAAGGCTAACGAAATCCTGGATGGCGCTGGATATCTGGACACGGATGGAGATGGGATAAGAAATGACCCGGCCACGGGGAAGAACCTTGTGTTTGAGCTCTCGACCTCATCGACAATGAGCCCCTATGTTAAGGCGTGTACTCTGGTTCATGAGATGCTTCCGGCGATAGGCATAGATACTGAGGTTACAATAATGGAGCCGGACGCCTTTATGGATTATCTCTATAACCCGGAGGCTGATCAAACAGAGCTGATGATTTATCATGAAGCTCCATCCCCCGATCCATGGTCAGATTGGGTGTGGCAGGAATGTGTTGGTTGGGGCTCTGGAGGAGATTGGTGGAACCCATCTTACTATGATAACCCTCGCTTTAATCAACTGTGGGTTGATAACTCCTCCGCGAAAAGCATGGAAGAGAAGAAGGCGATTCTATACGAGATGCAGGACCTCCTGGCCGAGGATTTGCCAATTATCTTCCTGGCCAGGCCGAAGTATATTTCTCCCTACAGGATTGATAAGTTTGAGGGCTGGGTACATGAAATGGGTGGTACTGTGTCATGGTTAAATGACTGGAGCATCCTGAAAGTGCACCTGAAATAAGTATCGGTGGAGTAGAATACACTGGAACAACTCTGAGTTCTTAAGTGGTGATGGTGACAGAAATTCCTTGAAAGGCTTCTACTTGAGGGAGCGGGAGAAATCATCGTCACCACTTTTGTTGGTGTAGGCGGGAAGGCAGCTTCAGCGACTGTTTGGTCTTTATAGGGTTACCTGGCGAGCAATAGTTAGCTGATAGCATTTGAAGCATGGGAGCAGAAGGGGTGTAGACGGCTTGATGAGATAGCTCACGAAAAAGTTAAGGAAATACTGGTTACACACAGGCCAGAGCCCATACGTGAGGATGCTCAAAAAGAGATATCCAGGATTCTAAGGAGAGCCGAGATAGAACTATTGACGAAGAGCTAACGTGGCGGTTCAATTTCATCAAAAAGGGAGGATAATATGAAGAAAGTATTGATAATCGGAGCTGGAGGGCAAGGAGGCCCCTGCGCCTCAATCCTGGCCAGAGATAAGGACACGTCGGGAATAATATTGGTTGACATAGATATAGATCTAGCTAATAGAGTTAAGGACAAGATAAAGAGTGATAAGCTAGTCGTCGCGAAGGTCAATGCTGCAGAAGTCGAAGAACTCGAAAGAGTAGCTAAGGGAATGGACGTCATCATCAATCTGACTTTGTGCCAATTCAACGCCAACATAATGAAAGCTGCTGTAGGCAGTGGAGCACATTACGTGGATTCAGCTTTCGGTAACCCACTCTGGAGTCAATTCTTAGAGAATCAACCACTTGAACTTGACGACGAATTCAAAAAAGCCGGCCTGACAGCCCTGGTTTGTAGCGGAGGCTCCGCGGGAATCACTAATGTATTGACCAGATATGTATGTGACAAATTGGATCGCGTAGAAGCAATACATATCAGGGTCGGCCACAAGGTTATTAAAGAAACGGAAGATGTAGTTAAGACCTGGCAACCAACATGGTGTCCTGAAATAGCGCTCGGGGACTATGCTCACGAGTCAACGGCATTCGAAGACGGTAAATACAGGAAATGCCCTCCGTTCAGTGGTTGTGAGGAATACAATTTCCCCGACCCTGTTGGCCCGCTTCTAGTTTACCATCACTCGCATGAAGAACCACTAACCATGCCGCGTTTCATAGGCAAAGGTTTGAAGTATGTAGATTTTAAATACCCCATAGACCCAATAGCAGGCTCTCTGGTTAAAATGGGATTTGCCAGCCATGAGCCCATAGATGTAAAAGGCGCCAAAGTCGCACCCATAGATGTGCTAATGAAGCTAATACAACCCCCGGTTGACACATTCCTTACCGAGAATGAAAAGGAGGCAGGAATTGTCCCTGACTCTGTTCATCCATACCTGCTGGAAATAAGCGGCGAGAGCAAAGGAAAGAACGTAACGTATAAGCTCTGGTGGTCATCCTACCTCTTCGACACGGCTGAAGAGAAATTACACCTGTACAGGAAATTCGGTACATCAAAGGTCGGGGTAGCTTTGCCAGCCATCGTAGGGGCGAAGATGTGCATGGAAGGCAGTGCCGAGAAAGGAGTAATCTCGTCAGAGTGCCTTGACCCGACGAAATTCATGGGTATAATGGCCGCCATGGACTCTCCATTGAAGTTTCACGAGCTATGTTCAGATTAGGTGTCTACTTGCTGAATCACTGGAGGATTGAGTTTATTCCTGAAAAAGGAAATATTGGCAACACATAGACCTGCGCCTATTCCTGGAGACGTAGAAGAGGAAATATCCAGGATTTGGAAGAGAGCTGAGGCGGAATTAAGATGAGATTTCAACGAAAAGGAGGAGCAATCGGAAAAGGTATTATAATAAGGTGTTATAATTAGGAAGGACTGGAGTATAGGGGGTCTATGTGTCTCAATTTTCGCCTTCGCAGTAAGTTCTTTGGAGGTATGCAGTGACCCAAACCTGTGAATGCCCCTTTTGATAACCGAAGGCGATAGTGGTTGAACCCGAAAATATAAAATAAGGAGGTAGCAAAAATGAAAGTAGTTTGTTTAGGAGGGGCAGGAGCCATGGCTTCTTCGTGTGTGTACGACCTGCATAAAACAAGTGATTTTGATGAGATAGTTATTGCAGACTTTGATGAAGGAAAAGCAAGGCAGGTTATAGATTTGATGGATGGCGACAAGAGATTTTCGTATGTCAGGTTGGACGCCTCTAAGAAAGACGAAATAGTTAAAGTATTGAAAGGCGTTGACTATGTTGTCGATGGGTTGCCTGATAAATATATGTACAACTTCATGGATGCAGCAACGGAAGTGGGAATAAGCGGTGTGAGTCTGAGCATGGTAGAGGATTTGGATAAGATATTATATTACTCCTCCGCTCTGGAGAAAACGGGCAAGACTGTTCTCATAGGGAACGGAGGATGTGCAACTACATGCGAAATGGCTATGCTGGGATGTGAGGAGATGGATGAGGTAGATGATATTGATATCTACTGGGGTATGTGGAGGCCAATCACTTATAGTAGCGTTGGCCTTACAGATTCCGTCGTTCCCCAATATGATCCCAGGTCAGATGCAAGGCTTTACTGGGAAAAAGGCAAAATCATCCGTAATCTTCCTCCTTTCGCTTTGCCCAGGGAACTTGAGTTTCCAGAACCTATAGGCAAACAAGAGACATATATCTTAACTCATTGGGAACCTGCAACTCTTCCTTTAGTCCCTATGATCAAAGAGAAGAGAGTGAAACGGATAGTAGTTAGAGGAATATGGCATTACGGGTGGACTAGATTCATAAGAACTTTGCTGGAGAATGGCATCTTCGAAGCAGAACCAGTTGAAATCAACGGGGTTGAGGTTTCACCCTTTGAAGTTGTTATGAAGCACATAAAACGACAAAGTGTGGAGAAGTGGGAAGATCCCTATAAGCTGGCAGAGAAACTTGGATTCAACCCTCAGTGTATATTGTCCGTAGAGATAACCGGATATAAGAATGGTATGGGTAAAAGAAGCGTATATCATAGCCAGATGCCTTACCCATTCTTTGATGGCAAGCCTGTAACCGCTTCAATGGACTATGGATCGTATGTAGGTTTGCCATTGTCTGTATCGCTTCAAATGTTAGAGCACGGAGAGATACCCATGAAGGGAGCAGTTACAATTGAAACAACCAGTGCATCTCCAAAGAGATATCTTGATGAATTCGAGAAGAGAGGAGTCAAGTTCACCA
>JAGMDB010000141.1 GCA_023128875.1 Dehalococcoidia bacterium
CGCGTGCGTCGGGCTGTAACGCTGATTTTCTATGGTAAGGCTGAAGTGCTGGAAAACAGCAGGGGAGAACTTCACTCTGCTACACGAGTTTTCGAGATACCTTCCGTAATACGACTGGTTTATCTGATTAAACGCCCTCGCTTTCAAAGGAAGTTGAACAAGTTTGAGGTGTTTAATCGGGATAAATATACCTGTCAGTATTGTGGGCGGCAGGTAAGAGAATTAACTTTAGACCATGTTATCCCACGGCGGCTGGGAGGAGAACATAGCTGGGAGAACATAGCCAGCGCCTGCAAAGTTTGTAATCGTCGTAAGGGTGGGCGCACACCACAGGGGGCAGGAATGAAACTGCTGCGTAAGCCAGCCCCACCGCACAACACTGGCTTCAACATTCCTTATCACCAGCTCAGCACTCATGATGAGTGGAAAAAGTATGTGTTTCAGTAAGGCAATTCTAGCCTCGTTTTTCGCTTAGTTGGTCAAGGGTCAATTCTCTAGTGGTGTCATCAACTTCCACTGTCACTGTTTCTTTTAAGGTATTTATGTGGATCACTTTGCCTTTGCCGAACGGCGTCGCTACCTCATGATTCACCCTGGGCATTTTCTCTTTCATAGCTGCATATTGTTCATTTTCGTATGCCAGGCAGCAAAGGAGCCGTCCGCACCTGCCCGATATCTTGGTGGGATTCAAAGCTAAATCTTGCTGTTTAGCCATTTTAACAGAGATAGGGATAGGCTTGGTGAGCCAGCCCTGGCAGCACAGGGGATAACCACATATGCCTATACCACCAACTAATTTGGCTTCGTCTCTTGGCCCCACTTGCCTTAACTCCACATGTGTCTTGAGAGTGCCACTCAAATCTCGCACCAAACTTCGGAAATCAACTCTCTCCTGAGCCTTAAAGAATATCGTCAGGCGACTAAAATCAGGATTATAGCCAGCTAATATAGGTTTCAGGTTCAGGTGAAGCTCGGGCACCAGTTCTTTACACTTAGCCAATGCTTCTTTTTCCCTTTTTTGCCTGGCCTGCTCTAAATCTCCGGGGTTAGCACAGCGTATCACTATCATTAACGGTTTGCTCTGGTTGTCTGCCTGAAATTCGGCCTCTAAAACAATGACTTTAGCCAGGTCTAAACCCTGGCTGGTGTCAACCATCACATGGTCGTTAACCTGCAATGGTATATCACCGGCGTCGCAATAAAACAGGTTGCCTCTGTCCTGAAAACGAACTCTAATTATCTTAGCCATCGTGATTGCCTCTTTCTTCGCTCACCCCTTCAAAGCTCTGGCTGAAATTTTGCTCTTTGCGGGCAAATTCAGCATCAGCGATTCCAATGCCAGGCGGGCGTTAACATTTTGGGAAATCGCTTTCGCTGTCTGGCATAGGTTTACAATGAATTCTTTAATCTGGTTCAGGGTTAGTTCCATTGCTTGTTTCCTGAGGGTTGCTTCATAATCTACGTTGGTTGTGCCTTCCCCATAGCCTCCCTTGATAAGCATTAAGTCATGCCACCAGGTGAGCCAGGTGTCCATTATTTCCCTGGCAGACCTTCGGTCTTTACTGAATAATGTGGCTAGCTCCTGGGCATAGGCAAAGCGCTGTTCCAGGCTAGCATCCAGTAAGGAGCTTAGCCTGTCGATATTTTGAGAGCGCTGCTGCAGCAAATTATCATCCACCAGAGCCGATAGGGCCCAGCCGGGACAACCATGGCACAGGCGAGCCAAAAGTTTTGCTTTAGCCGAATCGATACCATGAGAATCGGTAAGCATCTTCTGTATTTGCTCTGCTGGTACAGGCTTCAATTCCAGTCGCTGGCAGCGAGAAATAATCGTGGGTAGCAGGCGAGATTCCTCTGCGGTGAGCAAAATCCAGACTATCTTTGGTGGCGGCTCTTCCAGTATCTTGAGCAGGCAGTTGGCCGCCTCGGTGGACAGGTATTCAGCTTCATCGATGATAAATACCTTACATTTACCTTCGTAAGGGGGTAAATTAGCCATTCTCTGCAGATCCTTTATATCATCGATGCCGATCTCCGTCTTGGTGCTCAAATTCAAGCCCGGAGCTGTGTAGCTAACATCGGCATGCTTGCCTGCGGCGATGCGGCGGCAGTGATGGCACTGGCCGCAGGGTGGTTCTGGGTCATCACAGTTTAAGGCTTGAGCTAAATTGATAGCCAGGGTCTTTTTGCCTGTGTGCGGTGGTCCCACCAGAAGGTAGGCATGAGCCGTATTATCCTGCTTAAGGCTGTTGCCCAGCAAATCCAGAATTTTGTCCTGTCCTGTTACTTGCCACATATTTAGCCTGCGTCCAGGTATGTTAAATCCTGATAAGTTTCCCTGCGCCGGATGAGGTGCGCTGTGCCATTATTCACCATGGCTATGGCTGGCTTGAGCAAGGCGTTGTAATTACTCGCCATGGGCAGGCAATAAGCGCCACAAACTGGTATGGCTATAATATCTCCAGGGGAAACAGAAGCCAGATTGGCATCTCTTACCAGAATGTCTCCCGATTCACATAGCTTGCCGGCGATGGTAACCACATCATGCTCTGGCGACGAAGCCTTATTAGCTACCATAGCTTCATACCTGGCTGTGTACAGCGCCGGCCGTATGTTATCGCTCATCCCGCCATCAACACAGACATACTTTCTTATACCTGGTATCTCCTTTATGGCGCCGACCTTATACAATGCTATTCCAGCCTGTCCCACAATTGCTCTGCCTGGCTCAATAATGAGCCGTGGGAAGCTCAGACCCATTTGTGAAATAATCTTATTAAGCTTGGCGGTTATAGCTTGAGCGTAATCAGCCACATCTGGCACTTTGTAGTCCACGGTGTATTGAACGGCAAAACCGCCGCCAATGCTGAATTCACTGAGCTGTAAGCCGAATTTCTGTCTCATCCTGGCAGCGAAGCTAAGGATGAGCTCCATAGCCACCTCGTAGGGCGTTGTTTCCAGTATGGGAGAGCCTAGGTGGAAATGAAACCCCACAAGATCAAGGTTGGAGGCTGACATGGCTTGTTTTACCGCCTCTTCTGCTTGTCCTGTAGCTAAGGGAAAGCCAAATTTGCTATCCAGCGTCCCTGTAGTAGTATATTCATGGGTGTGGGGATCAACCCCTGGGGTGAGGCGAAGCAAGATGTCCTGGCTTCTTCTCTTTGCTTTAGCCAGCCCGTCGAGCAGTCCAAGCTCGTAAAAGTTATCCACGACGAATCGGCCAATTTCCCAGTCCAGGGCTAGCTGTAACTCTTCTGGCGTCTTGTTGTTGCCGTGAAAATAAACTTGAGCTGCTGGGAAATCCACACAGTGGGCGATGCTGAGTTCTCCTCCCGAGACAACATCCAGCCCTAAACCCTCCTCTTTCAGTATAGTGGCTAGGGCCCGATGCAGAAATGCCTTTGCGGCATAGATGACCATGGTATCAGGATAACATGTGGTGAATTCAGCTTTGAACTCGCGACATTTGTGCCGAAGGGTGAACTCATCAAAGAGATAAAGAGGCGTGCCGAACTCCTTGGCCAGGTCAACAACATCACAACCGCCGACGCAAACATGGCCCTGTCCATTTACCTTCGCCGTTAAGGGGAAAAGAGGCAATTTGGACGCATTTGTTATGTTCAACTTGCCTAATATTACCTGCCCTCATTACGAGAGTCAACATAACTCTGGATTTCAGCCAGCTTGTGAGGGAAGTTCAATCATGTGGCCATTGCTGCGAAGTTTTGGTAGGTGGGCTTGATGGGAGAGTGTAGGGGAGGGCCT
>JAGMDB010000142.1 GCA_023128875.1 Dehalococcoidia bacterium
AGGCCCGAATTAGTCATCGGCATGCACTTCTTCAACCCTGTCCCTGTTATGAAATTGGTGGAAGTTATTAATGGTATTGCTACATCTAAAGAGACCTTTGAGACGACTTGTAAGCTGGCTGAGCAGTTTGGAAAAACACCTGTGGGGGCCAATGACTCTCCTGGTTTCATCTCAAATAGAATCCTCATGCCTATGATCAATGAGGCTATTTATGCGCTTTACGAAGGTGTAGGGACTGAGGAGGCTATTGATAATGTGATGAAGCTTGGCATGAATCACCCTATGGGGCCGCTTGAATTGGCAGACCTTATTGGATTAGATGTCTGCCTGGATATTATGCAAGTACTTTACTCAAGCTTCAATGATTCCAAATACAGGCCGTGCCCGCTCCTGAAGAAATATGTAGACGCGGGTCACCTGGGTAGAAAGACGGGGAAAGGATTTTTCAATTACAGAGGGAAGTAATTTATTGAGGGAAAGAATTAGCTATGGAATACAAGAACATTCTATTTGAAGTGGAGGCTAATATCGCCACTATCACCTTTAATCGCCCCAGGGTATTAAATGCCATAAATTTAGAGACAGTATTGGAGCTCAATAAAGCTATCCGTGAATGCGGAGAGGATGAAAACATCAAGGCTGTTATTCTCACAGGAGCGGGTGACAGGGCATTTGTTGCTGGAGCCGATGTTGCATATTTCAAAGATAAAAGCCCTCAAGAGATTATGAAATTTGCGGAGGCGGGCCAGAACACACTCAGACTCATGGAGACTATGGAAAAACCCGCGATTGCTGCTGTGAATGGCTTTGCGTTGGGTGGGGGAACAGAAATATCCATGGCTTGCGATATTAGATTTGCCTCTGATAGGGCGCGTTTTGGCCAACCAGAGATTCTCCTGGGGCTTATTCCCGGGTGGGGAGGCACGCAAAGATTGGCGCGCTTGATTGGAATAGGCCGGGCAAAGGAATTGGTTATGAGTGGTGAGCAAATTACGGCTCAGCGTGCTTATGAGATAGGACTGGTCAACAGAGTATTCCCTGCTGAGCAGCTTATGGAGGAGGCGAAGAAGTTTGCTCAAAAATTGGCGGGAATGCCGTCTTTTGCCATCAAGATGGCCAAGTGTGCCATCAATTATGGCTATGATTTATCCCTGGAAAATGCTATGCATCTGGAAATTCAATGCAATGCCCAGTGCTTTAGCACTCAGGATGTGAAAGAGGGCGTAGCAGCTTTCCTGGATAAAAGAAAACCCAATTTTACAGGAAAGTAACAGGGGCGACGTAGATATTGGTGTGCCTATGCTTTGTAACTGAGCTGCAACTGATGATGCTTACTTCCATGAGTGGGGGATAAGGGGGTGTTCTATGCTTGCATGAGAAGCAAAACCTCTGGGGTGAACAGGGATGGATATCTAACTGAGGCTTTGGAAAAGCGCAGGCTGGAGAATAAAATAGGAAGGAATCAAAAGGAAAAAAGGAGGATAACAATATGGCTTTCAAAGGAGTAGATTATTACGGCATAGAGGAGTTGCTTTCTGATGAAGAGAAGATGTTGAGGGATGCAGCCAGGGAATTTTTAGAAAAGGAAGTCGAGCCGCTTGTTGTAGATGCCTTTCATAAGGAAGAGCTGCTTAATATGGAGGAGCTTGCCCCCAAAATGGGGAAACTGGGTATGCTCGGCCCTCAAATTCCGCAGGAATATGGAGGGGGTGGAGCTAACTATGTACAATTTGGGCTCTTGTGCCAGGAATTGGAGCGAGTTGACGGTGCTCTTAGAAGCTTTTGTGCTGTGCAATCCGGGTTGGTGATGTATCCGATATGGCAATTTGGCACAGAGGAGCAGAAATGTAAATGGCTGCCACAGATAGCAAGTGGAAAGAAGATAGGCTGTTTCGGCTTGACAGAACCAAATCGTGGCTCGGATGTAGCTACGATGGAGACAGTGGCAAAGAAAGGCGACGGTGGCTGGATTCTAAATGGGTCTAAGGAATGGATAAGCGAAGGATCAACCGCCGATATTTCTGTTGTTTATGCTCGAACTGAAGATGGCGTAAGAGCATTCCTGGTGCCTCGAGGCGCTAAGGGATTTACCCAGACTTTTCAAGATAAGAAAGGCGCAATGAGGTGTGGTGATGTGGGTACACTCGCATTAAACGATGTGAAAGTCCCGGAAGAGAATGTTTTGCCAGGGTCAACAAGGCTGAGGCACGTATTTATGTGTCTCAATCAAGCTCGATATGGTATCTCGTGGGGAGCGATTGGAGCTGCTATGTCCTGTTATGAGACAGCCTTGAATTACACGAAACAGAGAGAGCAATTCGGCGCACCCATTGCATCTTATCAGCTAGTCCAGCGGGATCTGGTGAATATGCTGATAGAAATTACCAAAGCTCAGCTTCTATCCTATCGGCTTGGTAGATTGTTGGATTCGGGCAAGGGAAAGCATCAACAGATTTCTCTGGCCAAGAAAAATAATGTTGAAATGGCGCGCATGTGCGCCAGAACCGCCCGCTCGCTCTTGGGTGCAAATGGGTGTTCTTATGATTATCCTCCTATACGGCATATGGGAAATATTGAAGCCGTATATACATACCAGGGAACTGACTTTATCCACACTTTGATTTTAGGGCAGGATATTACTGGCATCCAGGCATTTACCAGAAAACTGTAAATTGCAAGTAACGGATTTGGGCAGGTAAAGATAGAATGAGATTATACGAGTATGAAGGAAAAGAAATATTTAAGAAGGGTGGTATTCCTGTTCCGCAGGGAAGCGTGGTTAAATCCGCAGGGGAAGCCAGGCGGACAACCAGTGAGATAGGCAAAGAAGTCGCGGTTAAAGCTCAGATTTTGACTGGCAGACGGGGAAAAGGTGGTGGCATAAAGTTTGCTAGGACTCCGGATGAGGCTGGAAAGATAGCTCAAAGGATTCTGGGAATGGAGTTGGAGGGATACAAAGTCAATAGCTTACTGATCGAGGAGAAACTCAATATCACAAACGAGCTGTATATGGCAATAACGGTTGATGGTGAGAATGGTGCACCGGTGGCTATGGTAAGCGCTGAGGGGGGAGTGGAAATAGAAGAGGTGGCCAAAAGAAATCCTGAAAAGATAACTTCCGGGCTTATCAATCCACTCTACGGAATAAGGACTTATGAAGCGATA
Source organism: Dehalococcoidia bacterium (assembly GCA_023128875.1). Taxonomy (GTDB): domain Bacteria; phylum Chloroflexota; class Dehalococcoidia; order GIF9; family AB-539-J10; genus JAGMDB01. The sequence goes on from JAGMDB010000142.1 coordinate 3,166, forward strand.
AACCTGGTGCGACAGATTGGGCTGACGGAGACAACGCTTATTTCAGCTAGTAGAGTGCTTTGTCAACTATACCAGGTGTTCGTATTGAACGATGCCCGCATCGCTGAGATCAACCCGCTGATTATGACCAATGAAGGGAATATGGTTGCAGCCGATTCCAGGTGTGAAATAGATGACAATTCACTTTTTAAGCATCCGGAATACAAAGATTTGCGTATTCAGCGTATTGAGAATCCATGGGAAAGAGAGGGAGCTGAAGGAGGAGTGAATTATGTGGATCTGGAAGGCAATATCGCGGTTATGGCAAACGGGGCCGGCCTCACTATGTCCTTGCTGGATACAATAAAAGCTAATGGTGGAAGCCCTGCTTGTTTCCTGGATACTGGTGGGGGCTTATCCAGAGAACGAATGAAGAATGGTGTTGGCCTCTTACTAAGAAAGGCCAGGGCGGACCAGCGCATCAAGGTGGTTTTGCTGATGGTGAGAATGATGATAAGCCCGCCAGATGCTGTGACAGAGGGAATAATGGAAGCCATTGAAGAAGTGCAGGTTAAAACTCCTGTGGTGGCAGTGATGCGGGGGAGAACACCTTACCAAGAACGAGCGCGGGAGCTGCTTGAGAATTCAGCAGTTATCTTATGTCCCGGTATTGAGGAAGGAATAAGAGAGGCTATGAAGATAGCGAAGGGATAAAGATGGCTATATTTGTGGATAAGGGTACGAATGTTTTAGTCCAGGGAATCACAGGGAAATTTGGAGCGTTGCAAACGAAGCTGATGCTAGATTGCGGCACTAAAATCGTTGCAGGGGTTACTCCTGGAAAAGGGGGGCAAACACAGTTCGATGTTCCCGTTTATGATTCCGTACAGCAGGCTGTGAATAAGCATAGAGTAGATGCGTCTGTAATATATGTCCCGGCTCCCTTTGTGCAGGATGCGGCGTTTGAGGCCATGGATGCGGAAATCAAATTCACGGTTATAATAACTGATTGGGTTCCTTTACATAGCGAGATGAAGATCAAGGCCTACGCTAAAGGTAGAGATACCCGATATATAGGCCCGAATACACCTGGCATAATGGTGCCAGCCCAGACAAGTTTGGGAATGATATCGCCTTCAGCCGTTATGCCTGGGAGTGTGGCGGTTATTTCAAGAAGTGGAACATTGACGGATGAAGTAGCTTCACACCTGTCAGAACAAGGTATTGGGCAAAGTGTGGTCATCGGCCTGGGAGGTGACCCTATTGTTGGCTCGAGAATGATTGATATCTTGAAGCTTCTAAAGGAAGATGGGCAGACCAAAGGTGTAGTCATAGTTGGTGAAATAGGAGGCACGATGGAAGAGGAGGCAGCGCAATACATCGAGGCCCAGTTCAATAA
>JAGMDB010000143.1 GCA_023128875.1 Dehalococcoidia bacterium
ACTTTGTCCGCTTAGCGAGGGATAGCCAGGCGATTAGACGTGATGGTTCCACAGCACTATCTCTGTGTAGTGTGGCCTGTGGTAGGTATGATGGGTTTTGCGTGGCTGGAAATGAGCTGTGGGATTATGCCGCTGGCATCCTGATTGTAACTGAGGCGGGGGGTAAGGTTACTGATTTCAATGGAGAGTCGTTCCATCTCAATAGCGATAGGAACGAGGTGCTGGCAACTAATGGGAGGATTCACGAGGCTGTGTTGAGGTCTTTCAGATGTGAGGAAGCGACATAAATTCCTGCCTCTTTTAGACACTGCAGATGAATTTGAGGCTTATAGATGTTTTCTTCGCCCATATCTTATAAAGAAATTCACAAAGAACTGGAAGAGCTCGTGATGGAGACCTTTGGTCTTTGGGATGAAAATCGAGTTGCGTTCCGCTGGAGACATTATCTTCCTAATCATACATGTCGCGTGCGTTCTATGTGTATTGAACTGGGCAAACGTGAAGGTGGGAATTTGATTGAACTTGAATTTGCAGGAACGTTGCACGATATCACAAAGCCCTATGATGGCGTTATCTTGAGAGACAAGGAAGGCGAAAGGGCCGTCGATGAAAACGGATTTTGGAAGAACGAGGTCTTGATGCCTGCTCGAAGCAACATAGTTACTGCACTTTACGATAAATATGGCCTTTACGGTTCTATCCATCATATTTCCGGCGCTTTCATAGCCAGGAAAATCCTGGAAAGCTATGGATTGGATCAGGAATTTATAGGTAACGTTTGCTCGATTATCAAGGCTCATGTAAAGCCTTTGAGCCTCACATCCGAACAATTGGATAGCATTTACACCAAGATCGAGAGTCAGATTATTTACGATGCGGATACGATGGATGCTAACCTCGGCTACGTGGCCTTTTTCCGAAACGTACATATTCACGCCCATCGTGCAATTCAGCGTGGAGGGTTTGATATGGAAGAATACATTGACAGCATGGGGGAATGGGTTGAATGGAGCCAGAGCGTTGCTGCGAGCCTTTTCACCAAATCAGGGCGTGAAATGGCGAAAAAAAGGCAAGAGCGGAAATACCATCTTTGCCAGGAGCTTATTAAAGAGAAGGAGAATTTTGCCTTGAATATGAAATATGGCATGCTAGGTGTCATCGATTATCTTGTGGCTCAGACAGCCGATCCAGACTTTGTCGAAGAGCTAAGCCACCTTCAAGATAGATGGATACCTGAAAGAAGAAGGTGGATTGGGGGGGGTAGCCGTACTGTTGACTGCGATGCTGCAAAACAGAGCTTGTCACGGGTGATTGACTTTTGCCAAACCATCAACTTAGAATATCGGGGCAAGACGTAAGAGGCAAAAGGAGAAGGGTGATATATTAAGGCAATCGGACCTGAAAACACATTGAAGGGCTAGAGATAATATTATGAATAGTGTAAACTAGATTAGAGGGGATAGGGCTATGAACTTAGCCTGTAGGGTAGTGGAAAGCTAAGATGAGGAGGTAAGGCATTGTAAATAGTATGGATATATATGGTTCACAGCAAATAACGGATAGTTCTAAAAAGGAGGTAAGATGAAGAAAAGAAGGAATTTGCTTGCTCTGGTTGGGACAGTGATATTGCTGCTGGGGTTGTTGGCTCCGATGATGCAGTGTGCTCCGGCAGCGGAAGAGGAGATGACTCCTCCGCCGGAAGAAGAGGTAACTCCTCCATCAGAGGAAGAGGTGACCCCTCCGACGGAAGAAGGGGAAATAAAGTATGGCGGCAGGTTGAATGTTGGGTTCACGACGCCTCAGGATACCTTAACTATGGACATGAAATTGATGTGGACAAACTGGGGTTGTCTCTACTTGATGCTAGTCTATGATAATTATGCACTTTATGGCATAAATCCTGATACTTATTCACACATCCCATCATTGGTGCAGAGCTATGAGGTATCAGAAGATGGGAAGACGTGGACATTGCATCTTGTTGAGAACGCGACATGGCACGATGGCGTGCCGTTTACAGCAGAGGATGTGGCATTTACGTTCGAATATTTACACGACACACCGGGATGGGGTGGCCACAATAAGGATTGGGAGGAAGTCGAGATTATCGATGATTACACGGTCAAAGCCGTGAATGCTGTCGGGCTTTCGACTGCCTATGCTCCCGGCTGGTGGAGGTGGGATCCCGTAATTCCCAAGCACATTTTCGAGCCCTATAAGGATGACATACTGTCATTTAGAAATGAGGAATCAATTGGGACAGGAGCATTTAAGCTAAAAGAATTCAAAACTGGCGAGTACATGTGGTTGGTTGCTAACGAAGATTATTGGGGTCAGAGGCCGTATGTGGATGAGGTGGTTTTCAGGAACTACGGAACTGAGGAAACCCTGCTTATGGCGTTACAATCAGGCGAAATAGATGTGTTTGGTGGCGGGGGCATTTCGCCATTTTCTCTTGAAGATGTACAGGCGAACCCGGACATCAATGTTGAGATGATGCCGGGGCTTGGGGAGGCTTATTTGGCATTTAATCTTCACCCCGACGGGCCATTACAGGACAAGGCTGTAAGACATGCTATTGCCTATGGCATAGACCGTGACAGGATTATAGAGATGGCGTATGTGGGATATGCAGAGAGAATCGATTCCTGGTGCTATCCCGAGAGCCCAATGCATAAGCCGGATTTACCCCAATACGAGTATAATCCTGATAAGGCTAATGAGATCCTGGATGGAGCTGGATATCTGGACACGGATGGAGATGGGATAAGGAATGACCCGACCACAGGGAAGAACCTTGTCTTTAACCTGGCGACCTCATCATCATCGACTGACTACGTTAAGACGTGTACTCTGATTAATGAGATGCTTCCGGCGATAGGCATAAAGACTGAGTTTTCAGCAATGGACCCTGACACCTATCTGGATTATCTCTATAACCCGGTGTCTGATAAACTAGAGATATTCGTGTACGTTGAAGACCCGTCCCCCGATCCATGGTCAGATTGGGTGTGGCAGGAAGATGTTGGTTGGGACGCTGGAGGAGAGTGGTGGAACCCAACTTACTGGAGTAACCCTCGCTTCAATGAACTGTGGGTGGCTAACTCCTGTGCGAAAACCCTGGAAGAAAAGAAGGCGATTCTATACGAGATGCAGGAACTCATGGCTGAGGAGTTGCCACGTATCTTCCTGGCCAGGGGGGAAATCATTACTGTTTACAGGACTGATAAGTTTGAGGGCTGGGTAAACGAAATAGGCGGACCTGTATCGTGGTTGAATGACTGGAGCATCCTGAGAGCGCACCTGAAATAAGCATTAAATAAACACAGTGGGGTAGTATTCCCTGGAACAACTCTGGGTTTCTAAGTGGTGATGATGGCAGGAAAGGCTTCTAATTGAGGAAGCAGCAGGAGCCATCATCACCGCTCTTGCCATTTTGTGGGAAGAGGTAATTCTAGCATCTCTTTGAGCCGCAGTGGGCTGCCTGGCAAACGGTAGCTATCCTGAAACATTTATGTGCTTTGTTACGGGGCTTTCATAGAATACCGAGAATTGGAGAATTACAAGAATGAGTAAACCCAGGATAAGTTTTTTGTCAGACGATGAGATAGAGGCTATTCATAATGCTTCACTGCAGATTTTGACAAAAACGGGCATGAAAGTTATGAGCCAGGAGGCTTTGCAGATACTGAAAAAGGCTGGAGCAAAGGTCGACCACGAGGCAAACCACGCAACCATTCCCGGAGCTCTGGTTGAAGAGGCATTGAGCAGAGTGCCGAAGACCATAACATATGCCGCTAGAAATCCAGACAACGACTTCGTGCTGGATAAGCAAACACCACACTTCACCACAACGGGAATGCCCGCTTTCATACTCGATGGGGAAACTGGCGAGCGACGAAATTCAACGACCGAAGACCTGGCGTGCTATACGAGAATAGTCGATTACCTCAAGAACGTTCATTCTGCCTGGCCATCGATGGTGACCACCGACATGCCGGGGCCTATGCAATGCTTGATGGAGTTCATCACCGTTGTAAGAAACACGGCAAAGCATGTAGAGCATGAAGCGCTGAACGCTCGGGATGCTCGATACCAGGTTGAAATCGCCACCGCCATCGTTGGCAGTAAGGAACAACTCAAGGAAAGGCCCATTATCTCAGCAGTTCAGTGCGTCTTTTCCCCTCTCACATACGAAAAGGGCATGATAGAGGGCGCAATGGAGTATGCCAGAGCCGGTGTCCCGGTTGTAGTAATGCCAATGCCCCTGGCTGGAACAACTGGCCCTGTCACATCGGCAGGTAATATGGCTCTTAACAATGCCGAATTTCTGGGCGACCTGGTGATTCTAGAGTTTGTCAATCCTGGAGCGCCGGTGGTGTATTCACCGGGCGTTGGCGCCGTGAATTTCAAAACTGGGTACCATAGATGGGCACCAGAGAGCAGCCTTATGCACCTGGGCCTGAATCAGTTGGTGCATCATTACGACTTGCCAAGCGAGATAGGCGTTATGGGCGGTGGTTCGAAGCTGCTGGATGCGCAGGCAGGTTATCAAAAAGCTATCTCACTCATAACAGCATTGCTAATGGCCCCTGATATCGCTCTCGGCTTGGGAGGGCTGGGAGGATGCATATGTCCAGAGACTCTCACCATCGACAATGAGATTATTGATTACGCCTTAAGATATATTGAGGGGCTTGAGGTGAATGATGATACTTTAGCCCTGGATGTGATTGACAAAGTTGGCCCTGGCGGCCACTTTTTAGGCGAAAAACATACGTTACAACATTTCCGAGAGGGCTGGATGCCTGAGATCACCGATATGGAGACATTCGAAATATGGGAGAAAAAAGGGTCTAAATCGATTGCTCAAGTAGCCAAGGAAAAGACAAAGGAAATACTGGCTACACATAAGGTTGAGCCTGTACCTGACGATGTTGAGAGGGAGATATCGCGTATTTTGAAGAGAGCCGAGGCGGAATTATTGAAATGAGCCAGAATTGGGATGATATCTTAACTGTTTTGCTACAGAGCTTTTATGAAATACAGAAGATTGGAGGAGGGCCAAAAGAATGAGTAAACCCGGGATAAGCTTCCTGTCAGAAGATGAAATCAGCGCTATAGATAATGCTTCACTGGAAGTTTTGGAAAACACCGGTATCAGAGTTACGAATGAGGCCGTTCTGGATATTTTGAAGCAAGCGGGAGCGCGAGTTGATTATGTGAAAAACCATGTTACTATCCCCAGGGGTTTAGTTGAGGAGGCATTGAGAAGGGCTCCGAAGACTACAAGATATGCGGCTAGGAATCCGAAGTATGACGTTGTATTGAACAAGCAAAAGCCACATTTCTGGGCGGAGGGAGGTGCTCCTTTCATAGTAGATTGGGAGACTGGTGAGCGCAGGTATTCCAGACTTGAAGATAGTGCTCGATGGGCGGTGTTAGCTGATTATCTGGACCACTTCCATTTTCTCTGGCCTGTGGGACGAGCCACGGATGTCCCATTAGATATGAGAGGCATAGTTGGAATGTGTACCTGCCTGAGAAACACAGAAAAGCATGTTGGGGTGGGTGCCTCGAATGCCAGAGCAGCCCAATACCAAATTGAAATCGCTGCTGCTATTGTTGGGGGGAGGGAGCAACTCAGGAAAAGGCCTATTATTTCAGCGAACGTGTGCCCTATTTCCCCGCTTAGTTATGAACAGGAAATAACAGAGGCCATCATAGAATATGCTAGGGCTGGGCTTCCGATCCTTATGTGGCCTATGCCCCTGATGGGTGAGACGAGCCCGGTTACACTGTCAGGCACAATGGTTGTCAATAACGCTGAGGTGTTGGGTGGCCTGACTATCCTCGAGCTTGCCAGTCCTGGGGTACCAGTGGTGTATACGGCTGGCGTGGGCACTGTAGATTTCAGAACAGGGTCGGGAATCGTATCACCAGAGGGTACTCTAATGAACCTGGCTCTTGCTCAACTAGCCTATCATTATGATTTGCCAACACAGATAGGATCTTCTGGCTCTGCTTCCAAGACTTTAGATATACAAGCTGGCTATGACGATGCTATCTCACTCGTTGCCCACCTGCTAATCGTTCCGGACATGGTTATGGGTTTTGGATCACTGGAAGTAGCACTGACCTCTTCGCTGGAGGCTCTGGTTATTGACAATGAGATCATAGATTATGCTTTAAGGTTTATCCAGGGATTTGAAGTGAATGATGACACATTGGCAGTGGATGTCATTAATAAAGTTGGACCTGGAGGGATTTATTTAGGAGAGAAGCATACGCTGGAGCATTTCAGGGAGAGGTGGATGTCAAGGCTCAGTGACATAGATAGTTTTGAAACATGGGAGAAGAAAGGGTCCAAGTCGATTGATAAGGTGGCCAGAGAAAAAGTGAAGGAGATTCTGGCAACACATAAACCTGCGCCTATTCCTGAAGGTATTGAGAAGGAAATATCCTGGATTTTGAAGAGGGCAAAAGCAGAATTAGGATGAGATTCTAATGAAGAAGAGGTGGTAATGGAAGATAAAGAGAAGGGGAACATAGAGAAGCTGGATGCCAGTGACGTGAATGGCATGACAAAACTGAGGTGTCTAATAAAGAGGAAAGGGAGATTTGCATTGAAGGGTAGAGATAATATTATAAATATTGTAAACTAGATTATGTAGGATAGGGCTATGGATTTAGCCTGGAGGATAGTGGAAAGGGAAACTTAAGATGAGGAGGTAAGGTATTGTAAATAGTATGGATATATATAGTTCAAAGCAAATAACGAATAGTTCTAGAAAGAAGGGAAAATGAAGAAAAGAAGGAATTTGCTTGCTCTGGTTGGGACAGTGATATTGCTGCTCAGCTTGTCGGCTCCGATGATGCAGTGTGCTCCGGCAGCGGAAGAGGAGGTAACTCCTCCGCCGGAAGAAGGCGAAATCAAATATGGTGGGAGGTTGAATATTGGTTTCATGACGCCTATTGATACTCTGACAATGGACATGAAGTTGATGTGGACCACTTGGGGCTGCCTGCACTTGATGCTAGTCTATGATAATCTGGCACATTACGGCGTAATTCCTGATACTTATACGTTCTGGCCCAAGTTGGTCAAGAGCTATGAAGTATCGGAAGATGGGACGACGTGGACGCTGCATCTTGTGGAGAATGCGACATGGCATGATGGTGTGCCATTTACGGCAGAGGATGTAGCCTTTAAGTTTCAATATTTAGACCAGACACCAGGATGGGGTGGCCACGACAAGGTTTTTGAGGAAATCGAGGTTATTGATGATTACACAATTAGAGTTGTGCATGATATACCGCTTGCGACTGCCAATATTCCTGGTTGGTGGATGTGGGACCCGGTAATTCCCAAGCACATTTTTGAGCCCTATAAAGATGACATACTGTCATTTCCGAACGAGGATTCAATTGGGACGGGGGCATTCAAGCTAAAGGAATTCAAACTTGACCAGTACATGTGGTTGGTGGCAAATGAGGATTATTGGGGAGGAAGGCCATATGTAGATGAGGTGATTTTCAGGAACTACGGAAGCCTGGATACTCTGCTTATGGCATTGCAATCGGGTGAAGTGGATGTGTTTGCAGATACATCTGTTCCGCCGCTTTCACTTGACGAGGTAAAGGCGAACCCGGACATCAAAGTTGAGATGGTGCCGGGGCTTACAGAGACTTATTTGGTATTTAATCTTCACCCTGACACGCCGCTACGAGACAAGAATGTAAGGCATGCTATTGCGTATGGGATAGACCGTGACAGGCTTATAGACATGGCGTTTGTGGGATATGCAGAGAGAATTGACGCCTGGGTATACCCGGAGAGCCAAATGCATAAGCCGGATTTGCCCCAATACGACTATAATCCCGATAAGGCTAATGAGATTTTGGATGGAGCTGGATACCTGGACACGGATGGAGATGGGATAAGAAATGACCCGACCACAGGGAAGAACCTTGTCTTTGACCTGGCGACCACATCGGCACAGACTACGTACGTTAAGATGTGTACTCTGATTAATGAAATGCTTCCGGCGATAGGCATAGTTGTTGAGTTTACAGCAATGGACCCGGACACTTTTCTGGATTTCTACTATCGCCCGATGGATGATAAATTAGAGATGATGGTGTATGGCCAAGACCCATCCCCCGATCCATGGTCAGATTGGGTCTGGCAGGAATGTGTTGGTTGGGGCTCTGGTGGAGATTGGTGGAACCCATCTTACTATGATAACCCTCGCTATAATCAACTGTGGGTTGATAATTCCTGCGCGAAAGACGTGGAAGCAAAGAAAGAGATTCTATACGAGATGCAGGACATCCTGGCTGAGGATTTGCCACTTATCTTCTTGGCCAGGCCGGAGTATATTTCTGCTTACAGGACTGATAAGTTTGAGGGCTGGGTAAACGAAATAGGTGGTCCTGTATCGTGGTTGAATGACTGGAGCATCCTGAAAGTGCACCTGAAATAGGCACGGTGGAGTAGAATACACTGGAACAACTCTGAGTTTTAAAGTGGTGATGATGGCAGAAAGGTTTTTGAAAGGCTGCTAAATTAAGGAAGTGCCAGGAGCCATCATCACCACTCCTGCTATTTTGTGGGAAGAGGTAATTTTAACATCTCTTTAAGCTACAGTGGGCTGCCTGGCGAATGGTAGCCATCCTGAAACATTTGTATGCTCTGTTACAGAATTCTTATAAGACACCGAGAGCTGGAGGAGGAACAAAGGAATGAGTAAACCCAGGATAAGTTTTTTGTCAGAAGATGAACTGGAGGCCATTCATAATGCTTCACTGGAAGTTCTGCAGGAAACTGGCGTTAAAGTGATGAGTGATGAAGTGCTTGATATTTTGAAGGGATGTGGGGCGAAAGTTGATTATGGGGCGAACCACGTAACCATTCCCGGAGCTGTGGTTGAAGAGGCGTTGAAGAGAGCGCCGAAGACCATAAAATATGCAGCTAGAAATCCGAAGTATGACTTTGTACTAAACAAGCAAGAGCCACATTTCTGTGTGGTAGGAATGCCTCCTTTCGTATTAGATGGTGAAACAGGTAGGCGGAGAAACTCTACGATCGAAGACCTTGCTTCTTTCTCGGTAATAGCTGATTATCTGGACCATGTAGACCTTGTTTGGCCAGCGGTGGTTACCACTGAGGTGCCGGGGCCCATGCAATGTTTAATGGAGCTCATCACCGTTGCAAGAAACACGACCAAGCATGTGGAACATGAAGCGTTGAACGCTCGGGATGCTCGATACCAGATTGAAATCTTCAGCGCCATCGTTGGCAGTAAGGAGGAACTTAAGGAAAGGCCTATTATTTCAGCGGTTGCATGTACTATTTCTCCTCTCACATACGATGAGGGGATAAGTGAAGGAGCGATAGAGTATGCTAAGGCTGGCATTCCCGTTGTCGTAATGCCTATGCCTATGGTAGGGACGACAGGCCCTGCTACGTTGGCAGGTGCAATGGTGGTTAATAATGCCGAATTTCTAGGTAGTTTGGTTATGCAGGAGTTTGCCAG
>JAGMDB010000144.1 GCA_023128875.1 Dehalococcoidia bacterium
GCGGTAAGGCAATATCGCATGAGAGCAAAACCGGCACAAAGGATCTTAAATCTGGCTTCTCCCTTATGGAGGTGGAAGCAGATGGAAAAATTCTGTGTGCAGCAAGCAGACAAAGTAATCAGTGTAGTTGAGGAAGCAAAACAGCACTATGTCAATGATTGCGGGATACCAGCGGAAAAAGCCACTGTAGTGATGAATACTGAAGATTTGGATTATTTTTATTCGCTGCCAATTGAAGAAGACATTGTTAAAAAATACCAGCCTTGTTTTGCCATCTCCTATATTGGAGGTTTTGGCTGGCATCGGGGAATACAAACTGCAATTTCAGCAATGCCTAGAGTATTGCATCAAGTCCCGGATGCGCGCCTTCTTCTAGTAGGCTCCGGGCCAAATGAAGCGGCATTAAAAGAGCTGGCAGGAAGAGAGAGTGTGGAGCAGGCAGTGGAGTTCACCGGCTGGCAGCCTTTTGAGCTGGTCCCCTCTTATATCAGCGCCAGCGACGTTTGCCTCATCCCTCATATTGCCTCTGGGCACACAAACAGCACCATTCCACACAAAATCTTCCAGTGTATGGCTATGGGAAAACCAGTAGTGGTCTCCTCAGCAAAACCTTTAGATTACGCGTTGGCCCCGGATTAGCCTTTTTAATACACGTAGTTGATGTACATGTCATTAAACTCGGTAATGATTCCCCTCAAAGCCTCTATCTCCGGAAGCTTGTGTTCATTCTTTCTGTGGCGAAAAGCATCAAATTCTCTAATGAGATTAAGATTTTTAATGTTTACCACGTTAATCCCAGTGGAAATGAACGTTTTCAAGCCCTCTATCTTTTTCTGGTAGTTAAGCAAGATGGCAGGCGTGTGCTGTGTGATGGCTATAACGCCTGAATGGTATCTTGCTCCAATCAGTAGTTCGGCAGTTGCGATTTCTTCCACAGCCTCCTTGAAATTTACCATTTTATAGCGATAGCCTTGATTTGATAGCATTTCCTCGTCCCTGCTCTCGAATCCCAAAACCAGAGGGGAATAGTTTTTACTAACAAGGTGGTGATAAATTGAGCTTAGCTCTTCACGCAATATCTCGTTGACATTCGCAGGAAGACCTTGACGCCATCCTTCTGGAATCATCCTTGTGTTTAAAACTATCTTGCCAGGCACCTTTCTACTTTGGAGCTTGGGAATCATAAACGCCGGATCCGGCAAAAGCTGGGCAGGGATGTCCGTAAACCTCTGTTTAATGAAGCTAAGACACAGGTTGTCTCTTAAGGTGACTAAGTAGCATTTTGAGAGAAAATAATAGAGGTCATTGCACCAATCAAAAAACGGGATGCCTGCTGCATACACGATAATGGGGGTTTCACAATTGCGCATTAATTCTTTGGGAAAGGACTTTGTGATTGCCCTGTTGTGAAGAACTCCCCCGCCGCCTATTAGCAGGAGGTCGAGTTCATTCAGGTGCTTGCGTAACTCCTCGGTGTGAAAAACGCGTCTGACGTTGTAACCGTTCTCTACCCCCTCTGGTCTGTCGGTGTAAACTGAGATTTCGTGGTGAGAGAGAGCTGCTATCATGCTGCTCAGGATTAACTCGTCACCAACGTTACCATGACCAAACCACCCCCAAATGCCGATCTTTTTAGTTTTCTTCTCAAGTTTTGACGCATATTGAAACCACTTGAGCGCCTTCTCTCTGTAGTCGGCATTTGAAGTTTTTGTCAGTAGGCCAAGCCTCTTCCGAAGCTCTATGGTGTTGTGGTATCTCTCTGAACTAGCACGTGGGATGGCTCCTTTTCGGCCTAAGGCGCCAGAGTGGATAACGCAGACGCCCGGTAAGAATTCCTTCTTAAACCCGTGTTTGCTTATCAAAAGGCCGTGATGGCGGTCGCCGCTCATGTAGGTTGGATAGGGAAGCGACTCAAATATTGCCTTCTTAGCAATATAGCTACCAAAGTAAGAGGTAGGACGAATTCTGTGGTCTGCCTGCACTAGACCGAACACATCACCTATGTCAGCATATATCGACCCATCAGGGTTCAACAGCCTGAAGCCGTAGATGTCTGCATCTGCTGTTGTCTTCACGCTGGCTATCAGATTTGAATACCAGTCGTCGGCGAGAACCATGTCATCGTCTAGGTCAACGATCCAATCATATCTACATTCGGAAATAGCTTTTTGGACGTGCTTGTAGAAATAAACGGGGAACTTCCGTACCGGCACGTAGCGAATATTTGTCTTTTGCAGGTACTCTCCCCGGTAGTGACCTGCAATTATAACTTCAAAGGTCTCAATGCCTTGCTTGAGAATAGATGGTATTACGAAATTGTCAATAAACTCGTCTCTGGTACCGACTGATGAAATGGCAAAGCTGATTGGCGATTGACTGCTTAGTATAATATTAGAGAGCTTCTGTGTTCTTAGCAAAGCGCGTATCCCCGTTTACAGGCTGCTGTCTGTTCTTAGCTAATGTTTCGGATCACAGACGTCTTTTTTACTCAGATATTATCACAACCGTCAACTAAAATCTTAGTAAGTTTTAGTCTTTAGCTATGATATTCTATGGCAGTTATAAGAGCTAGATGATATTTGTTTAGCTTTCGCTCCATGTGGGCTTCCTGTGCAGGTATCAGGTATTTTGTTGTAATATTAGGGCTATCAAATGAAAGCGTGCTAATCAAGCAATGTTTAGACAATTACTCCGCCTTTCAAAGCACTCCATCACATATGGACTTGGTGTCGCAGTTAGCCAGGTTGTAGCTTTTTTTCTCCTTCCAGTCTATACGCGCTATCTAACCCCAGCCGACTATGGCGGTTTAGAGATCTTCCAGGCAACTCTATCGATACTGAGCACAATCTTCGTTATGGGCCTGACATCGGCGTTATTCAAATCCTACTTCAATTACAGCGATGAGGAGAGAAGAAAAACAGTTGTAGGCACCGCCTTCCTTTTTCTCACTGGTACTTCCTTTCTCTTCCTCCTAATACTAATGGCCCTAGCAGGTGATTTCTCGGCGCTGCTTTTTGGCTCTGTTGAATACACCTTCTACTTCCGGGTTATTTTTCTCACCTTGTTTTTCGATGTCGGGATACTAGTCGCATTCTCAGTCTTTAGGGCTCGGGAAGAATCAAAAAAGTATGCCATATTCGCCCTGCTTCGATTTCTGACGGCTGCGGGGCTGAATATCCTATTTGTAGTAGTTTTGCACAGAAGTGTGTTGGGCATTTTGTGGGGAGGACTGATAGCTGCATTCTTGCTTTATTCTATCTTGTTGAGAGACATAATTAAGAATGCAAAGCTTAGCTTCTCTATTGCCGAACTAAAAGAAATGCTCAGTTTTGGCTTACCTCTTGTGCCGGCAGGCCTTGCTGCCTGGATAATGACCATGGCTGACAGATACTTCCTTCAGTTCCTGTCTACCCCGACTGAGCTTGGACTTTACTCTTTGGGTTATAAATTCGGTATGGTAATTCAGGGGCTTATAGTCGGACCCTTCAGTTTAGCCTGGCCACCATTTTTACTATCTATCGCTAAAGAAAAAAAAGCCAAAGAGGTTTATTCCTCAGTTTTAACCTACTTTGTTGTAATAGCAATGTTTGCTGCTTTGGGACTATCTGTCCTATCTAAAGAGATTCTGATAGTTATGACAAAACCTCCCTTTTATGAAGCCTATAAAGTTATTCCTTTGATAGGATTATCCTACGTATTGTTTGGCTGCTATTTTGTCTTGAATGCTGGAATTTGGCTAGAGAAGAAAACGAAGTACCTTGCTCTTATTGTTGGAGTCGGAGCTGCTGTGAACCTCGGCTTAAACTATTTACTTATCCCCAGCTATGGTATGATGGGGGCAGCTGTGGCTACAGTCATTTCATACGTATTACTGCCAGTAGGCTCGTATTTTGTGTCAAAGCGCTATTATCCCATTAAGTATGAGTGGGGTCGTGTTGCAAAGATACTTGTCGCTGCCGGGTTAGTTTATGTCGGGAGCCTTTTCATCAGGAATGACTCAGCAGTAATAGCTGGAGTGCTCAAACTGGTGAGTTTACTTGGCTTTCCACTCTTGCTATTTGCCTTCAGGTTCTTCAAACCTGAGGAAATACAAAAGGCAAAGGATATATTCAGGGCTGCTCCTGGATATGTCAAACGAA
>JAGMDB010000145.1 GCA_023128875.1 Dehalococcoidia bacterium
AATTAAGGGGGTGAATCTGGCTTTTGTGGGAGATAGCGGCAAAGACCTTGCTACCGTATGCCGCGATTTAATGCTTATTTCATCGAAGCTAGGCATCAATTTTTATCTAGCCTCACCTAAGGAATACCAGGCGGAGCAGGAATTTCTGAAGCAGGTATATAAGAACGCAGAACTGAGTGGCTCTAAAATAGTGGTTACCGAGGAGCCCAAAGAAGCGGTAGCCCAGGCTGATTTCGTTTGCACGGATGAATGGACATGGTATCGTATGGCAGAAGACGAAATAGAAAAAAGAGCAAAAGCATTCATCCCCAGATACCAGATAAATTCTGAGTTGATGAAGGCGGCGCCGGCACATTGTAAATTCATGCATTGTCTCCCTGCGATGAGGGGCCAGGAGGTAACTGGCGAAGTAATAGATGGCAAGCAATCCATTGTGTTTGATGAAGCGGAGAATCGTTTATATACAGAGGAAGCATTGCTTGTTGCCTTTATAGGCGGGAGAGTAGGCTTATCACCAATTGAAAGAGAACGGGAGAGCAAGTATGCTGAAGAAATAGGCAGAGTTTTGGAGAGGCTTTCCTGATGAACAGGAGGTGCTAGAATGCAGAAGAGAGATGAAGGCAGTAAGAAATATCGCAAAGAAAGAAGGAATCCCGCCAGACTCTCCTAACCCTTTCTGTCCAATCATAGGGGTGCAGTCCAAAGTCGGAGCATCTCCGTTCTGCTAATGGCCCAGAGTTTACGGCCAAAGCTATCAGAAGCTGGCTCAATCGATTAGGGGTCAAGACCTTGTACATTGAACCGGGCAGCCCTTGGGAGAACGGTTATATTGAATCCTTTAACGGCAAGCTCAGAGATGAGCTGCTTGACCGGGAAATCTTTACGACACTTGAAGAAGCCAAGATATTGATTGAGCAGTGGAGAAAAGAATATAATCAGGTACGTCCGCATAGCGGCAAGAACTATCGTCCGCCAGCACCTGAGCCTATTCTAACTATGGCAACGACGTAAGAGGTGGTACAACTACTGGGGGCAGGTCAGTATTCCAAAGAGAGAAAGACTTATTGAACTTGGGACAGCTGTGTTAGCACCGCAGTTTCTAGAGATATCAAAGGAGGATTTCATGGGAAAAGAGGCGATATTTGAAAATCTGTTTAACGCCATCGTAGGCATAAGTGAAGAAAGGGTGAAAAAAGCCGCAAATGAGCTTGTTAAGGGAAAGATTGATCCCTTAGAAGGCATTGAGAAGGGCTTGTCTAAAGGAATGGAGGTTATAGGAGAGCGGTTTGAGAAATTAGAAATTTACTTGCCGGAGCTTATAATGGCTGGGGATGTTTTCAATTCGGCAATGGAGATACTAGAACCCGAAATTTTAGCCAGAGGCAAAAGTGTAGCGAAGAAAGGCACTATAGTGATAGGCACAGCTAAAGGGGATATTCACGAAATAGGTAAAGATATTGTGGCAATGCTCTTAAAAACAGCAGGGTTTGAGGTGCACAATATAGGCAAAGATGTGCCTACACCCACTTTCTTACAAGAGGCAGAGAAGGCTAAAGCAGATATCATAGGTGTATCAGCTCTCCTAACTACTACTCTGCTAGGACAAAAGAATCTCATAGATTTACTAAGAGAAACAGGTATATCGTTATGGTAGGAGGCGGACCTACATCTCAGGATTGGGCTGATAAGATTGGAGCTGATGGGTATGGCGTGACAGCCAAAGAAGCAGTTTCTGTCGCCTTAAAACTCATATCCCAAAAAAGAGCATAGAGGACAAGAAATGGTTAGTTTTATGGATGTTATTAATCGGGCATTGACAGGGCCTTATTATTCTGAGAAGGATTATAATTTGAAGGTGTTTGTCCCAAAATTAAGGGAAATAGTTCAAAAATATGAAATCAAAAGCAATCCCAAAGCTGTTATACCTTCTGATGACGATTTAGCTGATAGAGTGTTCAAAGCAGGAGTAGAGCTTTATGCTAATGTGGGTACATATTGTGTTGATACGCAACGTATTATCCAGTTTACAGAGGCAGAGATTCGGGAAGCATTAGCAACAGCACCTTCAGCTCCGATATTTGGCGAAGGCAAAGAAGCAAAAGCATTGGTAGCACGCAAGCCAGAGAGTAATATTCCTCCCTGGTGTTTTCTCGGAGCCTGTGGAGCTGCAGTTTCTAGCGAAGAGATATTTGAAAGTATTATGCAAGGCTACGGCGAAATTTCCTTTGCAGATTCAATCACCGCTCCGTCTTTAGCTACATTAAATGGCACCCCGGTGCAAGCTGGCTCTCCTCTGGAAATATTAGCTTGCATCAAAAGTGTTGTTTTAACAAGAGACGGACTTAGAAAGGCAGGAAGACCCGGGTTACCTGTGATGAATTCTATAGCCACAGCGGTGTCAGATGCAGGAAAGATTGCCGGCAGCCAATTTGGGCTTAGGCCTTCGGACGGTTGGCTTATCGGGCCAATGGCTGAAATGAAAGTTAATTATGAAAGGTTGAATGAAATTGCCTATGTTACTAGCCTGGGTGGGCATATTGTGGTAGATGCCTCTCCTATGCTAGGGGGGTATTGCGGTGGTCCGGAAGGAGCTGCGGTAACCAATGTGGCTTATCATATCCAGGCAATACTCGTATTTCGTGGGTCTTGTCATGCTAGTTTCCCCATTCATCTTAGGACTTCTTGTAGCACAGATAGGGGAACTTTGTGGATAATAAGTGTGAGTACTCAAGGAATCGCCAGAAATAGCCATTTCCCATTACTTGATATTTCTATTATGGGTGCAGGACCTGAGACTGAGATGGAGTTTTATGAAAATGCTGCTTGCGTAATCGGCGCTGTAGTTTCTGGTAGTGCCGGTGTGGAATCTCCTGGTGGTGCTAAAAATGCCGTTATAGACCACCTTAGCCCCATGATATCCAAATGGACTGCAGAAGTTGCTCACGCAGCAATTGGGATGAAAAGAACTAAAGCAAATGAAATAGTAAATGTGCTTTTGCTGAAGTATGAAAATAATCTCGATAAGCCTCCTGAGGGTAAGAGATATCAAGATTGCTATAACATAAAGACTCTGGAGCCGAGTAAAGAATACAGAACCTTATATGTAGAGGCTAAGAAGGAACTTACTGATTATGGATTAAAATTCAAATATTAGTTTTCTATTGGTTTGATAAGGAGGTAATAGGTTGAAATGGTTATGCAAGTTAGAGCAGTGCAATATGGGTGTGGTCCTATTGGATGTAGTGTAGCCAGGTTTGCCGCGCAAAGGTCTGATATTGAAATTGTTGGTGCTGTTGATATTGATCAGAGCATAGCAGGGCACGATTTGGCTGAAGTTGCCGGCCTCGGTAAGAAGCTGGGTGTTAATATTTCTGACGAGGCTGACGCTGTTTTGTCTCAGACCAAGCCTGATGTTGTTTTTCTTACCACTGTCTCTTCCTTGAAAGTCGCTTACCCACAGTTGGAAAAGTGCATAAAGGCTGGAGTTAACGTGGTGTCAAGCTGTGAAGAGCTGTCTTACCCTTACAGGGAGGAACCACAACTCTCGGCTGAGCTTGATAAGCTGGCTAAGGCAAACAATGTTACGGTGCTGGCTACAGGGATAAACCCAGGATTCATTATGGACGCCTGGCCACTATTTATGACTGGAGTGTGCCAGCAGGTTAAGCAGGTCAGGGCGGTCAGAATTCAAGATGCTTCTACACGCCGAGGTCCTTTCCAAAAGAAGATAGGAGCGGGATGTACAACTGAAGAATTTAAGGAACGAGTAGCTGCAGGGACTCTGAGGCATGTTGGTCTGGCTGAATCTATAGCAATGATTGCTGGCGGTTTAGGCTGGGAGTTAGACGAGATTACAACTAGCATTGAGCCTATAGTTGCCAAAGTTCGGGTGAAAACCAATTTCGTAACAGTGGAATCAGGACAAATAGCTGGTGTTAGACAAGTAGGCAGAGGAATCAGGGCAGAGAAAGAGTTGATAATTCTGGAGTTTGAGGCATCTGTGGGCGCTCCACAGTCCTATGATGCTGTATACATAACAGGGGTTCCAAACATGGAGGTGACTATTAAAGGAGGCACTCATGGCGACATATCTACTGTAGCCATGATTGTCAACTCCGTTCACAGGGTTGTTCAGGCCCCGCCAGGGCTGGTAACTATGAAGGATTTACCGGTGGTTTCAACTCTAGGAGCCGATATATAATAGGACAGGTTAATAAATTTATAGATACGGAGGCATAAGATGTTAGCTGAAGATAACTTAATCAAAGAATATAAGAGAACTCACCCGGGGTCGCAGAAGTTGCATGAACGGGCAGTAAAGGTTTTTGCTGCTAATGGTGCTACCCACCAGTCACGTATACTTAACCCTTTTAGGCCTTACATTACTCATGCTAAAGGTTCGCGAAAGTGGGATGTAGATGGTAACGAATACATAGATTTTGTGATGGGGCATGGAGCTCTAATATTGGGTCACAGTCATCCTGCAATAGTGAAGGCGGTGCAAGAGCAAATGGCCAAAGGAGTTCATTATGGTGAAAACCATGAGTTGGAAGTGGAATGGGCTGAGCTGATAAAGAGCATGCTGCCTATGGCGGAAAGAGTCGAGTTTTGTTCTTGTGGGCAGGAAGCTAATATCATGGCGATAAGGCTAGGCCGAACCTTTACTGGCAGGCGGAAGGTGCTCAGGTTTGAGGAGAATTTCCATGGTTGGGCTGATGAGTTGGTACATGAAGGCTCTGCTGGGGTTGTTGCGAATGAGGTCAATATTATACCTTTTAACAATCTTAATAGGCTGGAAGAAGAGCTGGCCAAAAAGGAATATGCTGTTCTCTTGACTGAAGGGGGAGGTGCCCATATGGATGGCCAGGTTCCAATAGATATTGATTTTGTTCGAGCATTGTCTGACCTTGCACATAAGTATGGAACTATTTGGGCTCTTGATGAAGTGGTTACTGGCTTCCGAGATGCCCCAGGCGGCTGGCAGTCTATGGTAGGCGTCAAGCCAGATTTGACTACCCTCGGTAAGTGTGTGGGTGGAGGGCTTCACGTTGGTGCTGTAGCGGGTCGATCTGATATTATGGAAGCGCTCAACCCCGAGACTCCCTTAGAGCGACGCGTCGAACATACAGGGACCTGGAATGCTAATCCTCTCTTAAGTTCAGCTGGTGTCGCTGCTTGCAAGCTCTATCGGGGTGGTGAACCACAAAAGGTAGCTCGCCAGCGCGCTAATTACCTTCGGGAGAAGGGGAACAAAGCTCTGAAAGAGCGAAGCATTAATGGCCGTCTCTATAGCCGGACTATAGTTCACTTCTATCTTGGTCCGATTGATTATGAACCATCTGATGATACTATGCCACCTACCAGGGATATCAAGAAAATTATGGCTCCAGCAGCGGCAGCCATGCGGAATCGGTTATGTGTCCACCTGCTTCAGCGCGGCATTGCTACCATGTATGGGGAAAGATTTATCCTTTCGGGAGCGCATACCAAGGAGGATATTGATCAAACAATAGAGGCCTTTGGTGACTCTCTTGATGCTATGATTGCCGAGGGTACCCTGAGCCGGGCTTGAGAAGAATGAGAATGAGTAATGGTTGAGTTATCCTGCAGCATACCTGGTCCGGTATATAACCTGATATATCATTTATTTAATCTCCAGGCAAGGGAGATAAAAAATTAGCAGGAGGTGTTAAACATTGAAGAATTCCCTTAAAGAAAAATTGAAGAATGGCAAGGTAGTCAATGGAACTTTCGTTCGCATTGGGCACTCAGATGTGACTGAGTGGCTATCCCATCTGGGGTTTGATTGGCTTCTGCTGGATGCTGAACATGGTCCCCTGGACTTTCAGACATTGCAGCGGATGATGCACAGTCTATGAATGGGACCAGTTGCATTCCTATTGTGAGGCCACAGTGGAATGATGCTGTTATTATCAAACGCGTCCTGGATATAGGCGCCTACGGTGTCCTTGTTCCATGGGTCAACTCGAAGGAGGATGCAGAAAGTGCAGTAAGGGCGTGTAAATATCCACCTGAAGGGCTCAGAGGAGTTGGTCCCAGGAGGGCGGCAATGTTCGACCCGACGTATTTACAGACAGCAAACGATGAGATTCTAATAGCTGTCCAGGCTGAGACTGAGATGGCGATTAAGAACCTGGAAGAGATTCTGTCAGTGCCGGGGATAGATGCATGCTATATCGGCCCCTGGGATCTTTCATGCAGCCTGGGATTCGGTGTCCCTCCAAAATGGGATGACCCTCGATATTTAGAGGTTTTTGATACAGTGCTAAAAGTGGCTGAGAATTGTGGTAAGCCAGCTGGTATGTATGCAACTGTAGATAACATCAAGTGGGCTATAGAAAAGGGTTTCAGGCTCAACACTATAAGTGACGATGATTACTTTCTAATCCATGGAGCACAAATGGCACTGGAGAAGGCGCGTGAAGCAGTGAGCCATGCGCAACCTTGAAGGTTGCTATTATGGCGTGAAATGTGAAGAAATTAAGTAAGATGAATAAAGTGAAAGCGAAGTTTGATTTTGGTGAAGCTATTGGAATGCTTGTGGGGAAGTGGTGGTGTTCAGCTGTAAGACAGGGTCACCACCAATATGCACCCACCTATGATTTTCCTGTGCGAATCAAATTTATTGAGAATTACTGGATACAATCTAAAAGGGAATTTAACCTATCAGAGTATATCAGGTGCGCAAAGGAGCTAGAAGTGGAAGGGGTCAAAGCTATTGTAGGCAGCTGCGGTTTGATTGGAGGCATGCAAGAGGAATTAGCGAACGCAGTAGATATTCCCGTTTTTTCGTCAAATTTATTGGTAGTGCCATTAGCGTTAAGGGTGATTGGAAAAGGCAAAAAGGTTGGCATTCTAACTGATAGCTCTGAAATTTTATCGAAAGATGATTGCAAAGTACTAAGAGGGTGTGGGATACAACCGGAATCCCGTCGGATTGTGATAAGAGGAATGGAGGAATCGGAATACCAGGATATATGGATTACACAGTTTGGCGGTGGTGAAATAGAGAAAGGGAATTGGAACTTAGAGGAGGGAGAAGTTGCAAAGCTGGAACTTGGAGAATTTAACATTAAAAAAGTTGAAGAAGCGGTTGTTTCAGTGGCAGAAAAGATGGTTTCCGAGAATCCTGATATTGGGGCAATTGTTCTTGAATGTACAGAAATGCCGCTTTACGCAAAAGCAATAAGGAAGGCGACTGGTTTACTGGTTTTTGATAGCGTGAGCTTAGTAAAATACATTCATACTGCTACGGTGAGTGTGTGCTAAAGGGAAGTGCAAAGCTGAGTAAGGAGAAAGAGGAGGTAATGTCTATGGAGCATTGGTTCTCAAGAAAGGCTGGGTGACTTTCAGGGCTTACCTCATGGAGAATTGCTATGGTTTAAGGGATTACCGGTTGGAGGTGAATGGTGATGGCCTCGGGGGACTTGAGAGCTATTGAGGGAAATGTCGAATAATATGACCTGAAATGACCGAAACAAAGGAGGGGCATAGCATGGGAAAATTAGACCAAAGAGTAGCTATTATTACCGGAGGTGGCACTGGAATAGGACGGAATATCGCCCTGGAGTTTGCCAAAGAGGGGGCTAAGGTGGTAATTGGCAGCCGAAACGTGGCTAACCTGGAGAAGGTAGTTGAGGAGATTAAGGCTCTTGGGGGGCATTGTGTAGGCGTATCCACTGATGTTTCTGTCGCTGAGCAGGTGCGTAGCCTGACCAAACAAACGGTGGATAACTTCGGTAGCATTGATATCTTAGTAAATAATGCCGGTATCTGCCATAGCGCCACTTTGCTGGAAATGCCCGAACAGTATTGGGATGAGGTCTTGGATGTAAACCTTAAAGGAGTTTTTCTGTGCACCCAGGCTGTTGCTAGGTATATGATGGAACAAAGATACGGCAAAATTATCAATATATCCTCAAATTCCGGACGGGGGGGTGGTCTCGACGATTGTGCTAATTATTGTGTGTCCAAGGCTGGTGTCATCCAACTGACCAAGTCTTCTGCCTTTGAGTTAGCACCTTATGGAATAAATGTTAATGCTATTGCTCCGGGAGCAGTCCTGACCGATATGGATAAAAGATGCATGACGCCAGAACAGTTCAAACAACACATGGAAGGCAGAAAAGCGATGGCAGTCCTTGGTAGGATAGGCGATACCCAGGATATAGCCAACCTGGCTTTGTTTCTGGCTTCAGACGATTCCTCTTTCATATGTGGAGAGACTATAGCCATAGATGGTGGCAGGACCGACCGAATGTAGTCTGGCTATTATTGGCAATCGTGCCAACAGCGTGGGGGTAAAACCCTCAAAGGTAGCCTATAGGAGGTGATATCTGGGAGCAGAATCACTTTTAACTCGGACGAAGAGACTGCTACACCGTTTTGACCTTTGAGTGAGAAAAGGGTTGGGTGAGCATTTCCTTCTCTGATGATAAATTATAGTGTCTATGGCATGGTTTCAAAACGATTTCATGAGAGTTTGGAATTCTTAGGAAGTAAAACAAAAGATGTAAGGGAGGAATAAATTGAAAACGCTTTCTACTAAGGAACTTAATGCTCTGCGATCTATTAGTACTCCTACTGTTTCGAATGCCATTGAATTTTTCAACGTGCGCCCCAAAAATGAAGGATTCATGTCGGGCGAAATAAAATGTATTTTCCCCGACATGGGTGTGATGGTTGGTTACGCTTGTACCGGAGTTATGATTGCCAGCTGGCCAGATAAAGAACGTGAGGAGCCACTTGATTTTAGAATGTGGGAACACATACTTCAAATTCCAGCACCGCGGGTAGCTGTTATTCAGGACATTGACCAGCCGCCGTGCATCGGTTCCCTTTGGGGTGATGTTAATGCCAATATGCATAAGGCTCTGGGTTGTGTGGGTGTAGTCACTAACGGCGGTGTAAGGGACCTGGATGAAGTTCATGAATTGGGTTTCCAATTCTTTGCGGCTCAGGTAATTCCATCTCACGCATATGACCACTTGGTGGATGTAGGTAGTCCAGTGAAGGTGGGTGGTCTAGTGGTCAGTCCTGGTGACCTTATTCATGCTGATAAACACGGCGTTCTGGTCATACCTCGTGAAATTGCTAGCGAAGTGGCGGAAGCAGCCCGAAAGGTAGAAGAGAGTGAGCGGAAGCTTACTAATCTATGTAAGTCGCCAGATTTCACTGTGGAGAAGCTAAAAGATGAGCTAAAAAGGCTATGGGGCATGGGGCTCTGATATTGGGTCACAGCCATCCTGCAATAGTGCAGGCAGTGCAAGAGCAAATGGCCAAAGGAGTGATAGCTGAGTTATCCTGCAGCATAGCTGGTCTGGTATATAACTTGATATATCATTTATTCAATCTCCAGCCAAAGGAGATAAGAAATTAACAGGAGGTATTAGACATTGAAGAATTCACTTAAGGAAAATTTGAAGAAAGGCAAGGTAGTCCATGGAACTTTTGTTGGCATTGGGCACTCAGATGTGACTGAGTGGCTATCCCATCTAGGGTTTGATTGGCTTCTGCTGGATGCTGAGCATGGTCCCCTGGACTTTCAGACGTTGCAGCGGATGATGCAGTCTATGA
>JAGMDB010000146.1 GCA_023128875.1 Dehalococcoidia bacterium
CCGATAACAATTCAAGAGGATGAGACACCGCATCCAGATACGACTTTGGATGGGCTGGCTAAGCTTCCACCCGCCTTCCGCCCCAATGGAACCATTACCGTAGGCAATGCCCCACCTATCCCTGATGGAGCTTCAGCAGTGGTAGTAGCATCACGAGCAAAGGTTGACGAGCTTGGCATCAAGCCTTTGGGAAAAATTGTCTCTTACGCTATTACAGCATGCGAACCCAAAAAATTTGCTACAGCGCCTGTTCAAGCTGTGCGAAAGGCTCTGAGAAGGGCAGGCTTGACGCTTAATGATATTGACCTCATAGAGATCAATGAAGCTTTTGCTGCCCAAGTGATCGCCGTAATAAGAGCTTTAGAAATCGATGCAAGCAAAGTGAACATCCACGGGGGTGGTGTTTCTTTAGGCCACCCTACCGGAATGTCCGGAAACAGGATAACGCTTGACGTTTTGAATTCCCTCAAGGAACGTGGCGGGCGCTATGGATTAGCCACTATTTGTGCCAACGGTGGCCATGGAGGGGCTATAGTTGTGGAATTAATTAAGTAATTTTACTTGGAGGGAGCTATGCCAGAAATTATTAAAGTCATTAGTGGAGGAATCGAGTATACGAAGGAAGACCTAATGAAAATGGACCCCGTGCTTCTTCGCGCCCTACTTCACGAACGGGCACATCACAACATTGAGGTTCCCTTTTACACCACTCTTCTTAAATGGAAAGGCAATCCAATGCCTAATTTTGGACAGCAAGCACAGATAGTATTTGACGTTTGGCAAGAAAGAGGATTTACTGAGGATACTCCAGATATTGCCTGGGTTAAGGAATATCTTGCCATCGCAAAGAAGATTCGGGCCGGACAGAAAATTGAGTGGACTGAGCCTCTTCCTACTCCTTTTACTGATGAAGAAATGGCAGTAGTGAATAAGCTGATTTATGGGCGTCATTCAATACGTGATTGGCTCGATAAACCGGTCCCTGATGATATGATTGAAAAAATCCTTGAGGCAGGCAGAGCAGCACCAATCGGCTGCAATCTTGACGAAGTTCGTTTCATCGTGATTAGAGAACCCGAAGAGGCCAAGATGGTAACGAGTGATATTTCCACCCAAAACGCAGTCATAATAGTTATTTGCTATGATACAAGAATTCCTAAAGTAGTCGGGCAGGACCGTTCAGTACCTCAGAATGCAGGATTCGACGCTGCTGCAGCGGCTGATCACATGCTGCTCATGGCTCATGCCCTTGGTTTGGGTGGAGTTTGGCTATCTGAGAATAAGACGAAAGCGGCAGCAGAAAAGTTTAAAGAACAATATGGCCTTCCTGTTTATATTGAAGTGGCTCTGCATATAGCGGTTGGTTGGACTGCAATAGGAACGATTAAATCGAAGAGGCTGCCACTCACAGATATGATGATACAAAGAAGGGGGATGTGTTCAGATTTTGGGGGAAAGAGAATTTGAACGAGGCGCCGGGGCGATAGCGGAGCTCAAGGTATCGCTTACCCACAGGAAGGCAGCCTGTGTAAACATCGTGCCGAGGATTAACTCATTCTTCTCCTGGCACGGCAATCTTGATTCAGCCCAAGAGAGCCTTTTAATCGTCAAAGCTAAAGCATCGAATTAAATGAAATTGTCAGATTAGTCAGAGAGATTCACAGCTATGATATTTCTGAAATAATCGCTATCTAGACTATCAGCTACATTTGGTATTAGTAGTTCGAGTGAATGTTTAAGATTTTGGAGGTGGAGCTATGGAAAGGCAGAATAACATAGTTATCATTGGCGGTACGGCGTGTGGTCCGAAGGCTGCAGCTAGGGCGCGGCGCTGTGACCCACAAGCTCGGATAACCATAGTGGAGCAGGGGGAAGATTTATCTACGGCAACTTGTGGGCTACCGTATTACGTTTCGGGGGTAATCGATAGTCAGAACGATTTAGTAGTGCGTAGGCATGACTTCTTCAGGAATGTAATGAATATGCAGGTGCTAACCCGCACTAAGGCTTTAGCTATTAAACGCAAAGCTCATGAGGTCGAGAGCCTCAACTTGGAGACGAATCGTGTTTCAACCATCGCATACGATAAACTCGTACTAGCGACAGGCAGCATACCGGTGATGCCAAACTTAGAAGGGAGAGACCTCAGAGGCATTTTCACCTTAGCCAAAATCAAAGATGCAAATGCTATTCGTAATCTAATCTCCCCGCGTGAAATTAAGAGGGTAGTCATTTTAGGTGCTGGTTTGATAGGTCTAGAAATGGCTGAAGCCTTTGTTTCCCGAGGGCTAGGGGTCACTGTAATCGAGGCCTTGGACTGGGTGCTGCCGGGACTCCTTGATTTTGAGGTTGCTGCCTACATCGAAAGACATTTGCGAGGTAAGGGTGTAAACTTACTACTGAGACAGCGTGTCCTTGGGTTTGAGGGTGACGGGAATGGTTGGGTACGCAAGGTTACTACTAGTGACGGTGAACTTGAAACCAATCTAGTGTTGCTGGCTCTTGGTGGAAGGCCAGATACTAAGCTAGCCCAAGATGCTGAGTTGACCATTGGCTCTACAGGAGGCATCTCTGTCAATCAATACCTCCAGACAAGCGACCCAGACATCTATGCTGGCGGAGACTGCATAGAGAATATCAATCGGATTACCAAACAAAAGGTGCTTGCTCCTCTGGGCTCTACAGCCAACAAACATGGTAGGGTGATTGGAACTAACGTGTCCGGCGGGCGTGAAACTTTCCCCGGTGTGTTGAGCACCGCTACTGTGAAAGTCTTTGACTACAATGTGGCATGCGTCGGCCTTAGTGAATCACAGGCACGTGAGGCTGGCTACGATGTGGTAACATGTCTTGTTCCAGGGTATGAATATGCTACCTATTATCCGAATGGTAAAGAGATTCTGGTCAAGCTCGTTGCTGAAAAATCCGATAACAGGCTCTTAGGTGGGCAGGTAGTCGGACCAGGCGAGACTGCAAAACGTGTTGATGTGCTGGCTACCGCTTTAGCGTTTGGCGCTACTGTTAATGATCTGGCTAATTTAGACTTGGCTTATGCACCACCGTATAGCAGTGCTCTGGACCCATTACATAACGCAGCCAACGTCATCCGTAATAAGCAATTAGGGTATGCCAAAGCATTGACTCCCATGGAGGTCAAGAATAAGCTTGACAACGGAGATGATTTCTTTCTCTTAGATGTTCGCTCGCCAGCCGAATGGGGAACTTGTCGCATAGAAGCGACGCAAGCTAGGCTGCTGCCTCTAAGAGAGCTTCGGGCTAGGCTTAATGAGCTTCCCAAAGATGGGGAGATAGTCACTTTCTGCCAGACAAGCGTGCGTGCCTATCAAGCGCAGCGAATACTCAACGGTGCTGGCTTTGACAGCGTCAAATTCATGGATGGCAGCATTGCTGCTTGGCCATACGAGACATTAGAGACGAGATCATGTTAGGTATTGTTGCTATCAATTTAGATGGAGGACGAATTAAAAATTGATAGATGTTGGTAAGCTTTTTCATGAAAGCATTAAGGACTCTATAGGGTGTACTGAACCAGCTGCAATCGCTTTAGCTGTTTCAACAGCATTTAATGCTATCAATGAAAGATTACCCGTAGACTATCTAAACAAAAAGCTAGATTTGCCTCCGAAAAAAATCGGTGAGGAAATTGAGAACATTACAGTTAAAACAGATAAGCAAGTCTTCAAAAATGCTTTGCACGCAGGTATTTCATATAAATATGGATTAAAAGGGATTAATAGCGCTGCCGCATTGGGTGTATTTTGTGACCCTGGTAAGAACCTAGGACTATTTGATGGCTTAAGTGAAGAGAAAGCTTCAGAGACTGCTAATTTGCTGAATGAGGGAAAGGTTGATGTTACTCCTGACTATGAATGGGATGAACTTCGAATCGAGGCCAGAGTTAGAACTAAGGATAGAACAGGGGTAGCTTACATAGTTAAAGACCATTCTAATATTACCTATATCGAGGTTGATGGAAAGCCTAAGCTTGAAAAGCCTGAGACACAGGATGAGGCAGACAGATTGAGAAGTCTGCAGCGGTTAAGTGACTTTGTTAAGATTATTGAAGAGGATTTACCTCGTCAAGTTAATGGTAAGCGTGCCGAAAGGAGGATTGAAGATGCGATAAAGACCAATCATAAAGCGTCCCTAATCGCGGAGAGAAGTTTTTTAGAGCTTGGTAGAAAGAGCCTCAGCCTCCCCATCAAGAACTTTGTGAGCGAAGGGTATGCGGGTACCGATTACATAAATTTGGCTAAGGAGAAAGTCAGTCTAGCTACAGAGGGAAGAATGGTCGGCTTTGACATTAGAGTAATGACCTGTGCTGGCTCTGGAAACATGGGATTAGTAGCAACCCTACCGTTAATAGCAATAGCCTTGTCAGAGTTTAGAAAGAAGTGCCCGGCGTCTGATGTAAAGTGGGATTCAATAATAGAAGCGATGGAAGAGAGAACCCCTGAAGACTGGGAAAAGTTAATTAGAGCCACTGCTTTGGTCCATTTAATTGCAAATTATGTAACTATATACTCAGGCAGGTTATCAGCATTGTGCGGAGGCGGCATTAAGGCTGGTATCGGGGTAGCCGCAGGAATTGCATATTACCTTACTGCGCCAAATGATAAGAATAAGGTTGGGATAATTGGACAAGCAATAAATAATATGGCAGGAGGCGTCGTTGGTATGATCTGTGACGGTGCGAAAAGAGGATGTGCCCTGAAACTTAGAGCAGCTACAGGAGCGGCTATCGAAAGTGCCTTGCTTGCTTGTCAAGGCCTTGGTTTATCATACGGTGATGGTATTGTAAATGAAGATGCAATGGTTACCTTACAGCATATCGGTGGAATATCTAAGGCAATGGAAAGCGTCGATAGAAAAATTATCGAATTTCTACAGGATTTACCACCTAAAACTAAGTGTGGTTAGGAGACATTGCATGAACAGCTTAGACACAGAAGCACTGAAGGCTTCAGTCATAAAGGAAGTAGACGCTAACTATAGCCAGCTCAGTGAACTGAGTTTAAGGATCCATTCCAATCCCGAGTTAGCTTTCCACGAAATAAGGGCAGCTGCCTGGCTAAGCCAATACTTGAAGCAAAATGGCTTCTCTATAGAAGAAGGGATCTGCGATTTACCAACCGCTTTTAAGGCAAGTTATGGACGAGGGAAACCGAATATCGCTATTCTGGCTGAATATGACGCCTTACCTGACCTTGGCCATGCCTGCGGTCATAATCTAATATGTACTATGGCAGTTGGTGCGGCAACAGCGTCCAAGCTAGTTGTTGACCAACTCGTGGGTAGTATCTCTATTATTGGCACGCCAGCTGAGGAAATATACGGAGGAAAAGCAATAATGGCTGATAGGGGAGCTTTCGATAATTTAGATGTGGCTATGATGGTACATCCTGGGCAGGATAATAGGGCCATCTACTACTCCTTTGCTGCCCAGGCTCTAGAAGTTGAATTCTTTGGTAAGGCAGCTCATGCCGCACGCCAACCAGAGCAGGGTATCAATGCTCTAGAGGCAATGCTTCAGTCTTTCACCGCCATCAATTCTCTCAGGCAACATATTCGAGAGAAAGCACGAATTCATGGCATTATCACCGATGGTGGGGCTGCAGCTAATATTGTTCCAGCGCATAGTGCCGCAAACTTCCTTGTACGTGCTGCAGATGATGCTTATCTTAATGAGCTAAAACAGAAGGTTCTGAATTGCTTTATTGGGGCCGCTGTAGCTAGTGGCGCCCGCCTGGAGTATAAGTGGGGAGGTATACGCTATGCTCCCATGCGAAACAATCTAACCCTAGCTCAACTCTTCAGCCAGAACATGCAATCTCTGGGACGCGAAATGAGAGTACCTGATCCCAGTGAAATCCAAGGCAGCACTGATATGGGTAATGTTAGCCAGTTGGTGCCTAGTATTCATGGTTTTGTGGGCATCACCTCAACGGATGTAGCACTCCACACACCTGAGTTTGCCTCAGCGGCTGTCTCAGACGCAGGTATTCATGGTCTCCTTGATGGTGCCAAAGCTCTGGCTATGACCATTGTTGACCTAGTGGGTAAGCCTGAACTAACCATCAAGATTAAGGAAGAGTTCCAACGAGGCAGATAATCACCATTCCGAGACTAGGCTAGGGGGTACTTGTTGGCTCAATGCTGGCAAGGAGCATACTTTGGAGAACGAAGCTGCGAGTATGCCATTGTCTAAGGGCCATATTTAGTGGGGAGTCTGCTGGTGGTTTTCGGGCTACTGGGCATTTTGTAGAAATATCCTGAAAGTGGAGGTGCCAAATGTGAAAGATCCAAGCAAACAAGGGAAGCATATACAAAGTATCCAAAGCAATTGAAGAAGAACTGGACAAGCTGGGTGTGGCTGTTTCTGCCAAAGACTATCATGGTGACGAAGGAGTGAAAAGCAATGAAGATAGAGAGTTTTGCGGGTGAAGGAATACTTTATGCAAGGCCATATTGCGCTGCTATGAGGAAGATGGGGCCGTTTTTGTTTGTCAATGGAATAGTAGCTACAGACTCTGATACCGGCAAGATCATCAGGGGTTTAGAAGACTTGCCTGATCAGGCAAGACGTAAACTTTCCAGTGGGAATATACACGCAGATGCAGTAGAAGGACCAATAATGGCGCAGTCTTGGTTTATCTACAACATTCTCAGCAAGCTTTTACAGAGCGCTGGGTCTTCTCTTGAAAACATTTTACAGGCCCTCATTTTCATTAAAGATATGAGAAGAAACTGGGTAGCCTTTAACAGAGTAAGAATGATGATGATAAAGAACCCACCACCAAGTACTGTAATTGAAACGCCGTGCCTCGCCATATCCGACGATCTGCTTATAGAGATGCATATTATTGCTGGAATTCCTGATGAGAAGTAAAGTTGTGATGCCGATATTTCAAGTTTAAGCGAGGGAATCGGTAGAGACGGTTTAAAAAAGTTGGAAGGATAGCCAGATTGGCACAGCGGAGGAGATTCTTCATCAGCTGGATTCTGAGTTCGTGGCTAGATTTGCTATGACAAGGAACATTTTCTGCGGATATCTCGGTGATAGAGGGATGCACACAGTGATGAAGGCGGAGGGTTTGATGATATAATCAACCCCGCGGAAATGACAATGAACAAGGTGGAAGAAAGGCCTGGCAAGAAGCATGGGGTTATGCCCACTAAATACCCATCTATTAAGGTAAAGACAGCTATAATAGCATACCCACCCTTCTATAATGAATATTTAACTATTGACATTATACGAAGAAATAGCTTATCGTTCATTCATACTAAAAAGGAGGTGGATAAATGCAAGCCTACTGTGTGAAATGCCGTGCCAAGAAGGAAATGAA
>JAGMDB010000147.1 GCA_023128875.1 Dehalococcoidia bacterium
ACCTGAAATGCACTGGCTGTTATGCCAACAGTTCATCAGATGCCTCAGAAAAACTGGACTGGCCAACCCTTAATCGAATTATCACGGAGAAAACAGAACTCTGGGGCTCGTGTTTTACCGTCATTACTGGCGGCGAGCCGACACTATATAGGAGCCAAGGCAAAACGATTATTGACCTAGCCAGGGAGCATCAGGATAACTATTTCTTAATGTACACTAATGGCACATTAATTGACGAGGAGATGGCCAGGAAACTGGCCGAGGTTGGCAACGTCACTCCGGCTATTTCAGTGGAAGGCTTTGAAAAAGAGACTGATGCTCGCCGTGGTAAAGGCGTTCACCAGAAAATCCTGCAGGCAATGAAAAACCTTCGTGAGGCAGGAGTGCCTTTTGGCATCTCTATTACCGCCACGAAAAACAATGCTGACTGGATTCTCGACGATGAAACCTTTGATTACTATTTTGACATGCAGGGGGCGATTTACTGCTGGGTGTTTCAGTTTATGCCGATTGGCAGGAGTACTTCTCTGGAACTAATGGTTAGCCCAGAACAAAGGGTGAAGATGTTTAGGCAATATAAGCGTTTGGTGAAGGACAAGCAACTGTTCGTAGCTGATTTCTGGAACTCTGGGGCGGTTGCTGACGGATGCATTTCAGCGGGAAGATCTAGAGGAGGCTATCTGTATATTGACTGGAATGGCAAGATTTCCCCCTGTGCTTTTAACCCATATACTCCGATAAACATCAATGATGTCTACAAGAATGGGGGTACCCTTAATGATGCCTTGAGCGCGCCGTTTTTCCAGGCTATCAGAAACTGGCAAGACCAATACTATCGAAAAAGAAGAGCAGATGAGAAAGGCAACATAATAATGACTTGCCCAATCAAGGATCATTATGAAATGCTGAGAGGATTGATAGACAAGTACCACCCGGAGCCGATGGATGAAGCAGCCGCCCAGGCATTGAGAGACCCAGAATACAAGAGTGGGCTGATGAAATATCACAATGAACTGGCTGGGGCTACCGATCCTATCTGGGAGGAGGAATACCTTGAAGTGCCCAGCTAGATATCAGTTTTGCTCTGGATTCAGAAAGCAGGCAGGGAAGTCAACAGTAACACCAGTGCAGAGGCAGATAGAAGAACACGAACAGTGTGAGGAGAGACGGCTCAGCATTATTGTTCCTACGTTGGATGAGGAGAGGTTATTGCCTGCGTTGTTGTCCTCCATAGAACTGCAAGGTTTTCACGATTACGAGGTGATTGTGGCAGATGCCGGCTCTGAAGATGGCACGCTAGAAATAGCGAAGAAACATGGCTGCCGGATCGTTGTCGGCGGACGGCTGCCTGGTATTGGCAGAAACAATGGAGCAAAGGCGGCAAGAGGGAAATACCTGCTGTTCCTGGATGCAGATGTTGTCTTGCCTGGAGACTTCCTTAGAACGGTTATTGATGAAGTTGAGAACAGAAATCTTGGCGTCGCTTCTTGCCAGATGATCCCTCTGAGCAGCAGGAAGTTTGATTCTGTCTTTTGTGACGTGCTTAACGGTTATTTCCTGCTCTCTCAGCATATCTATCCTCATGCACCAGGATTCTGTATCCTAGCCAGAAAGGATATCAATGATGCCATCAATGGTTTTGATGAACGTATCAGATTGGCCGAGGATCATGATTACGTTAATAGGGCCAGGAAGTACGGAGCGTTTGGGATTCTCCGTGGTCCGAAGGTTTTCGTCTCTGTGAGACGGGCTGAGACAGATGGGAGACTCAATATCATAGCAAAGTACCTATTATGTGAGCTCTATAGAATCGCGATAGGCGAAATCAGGACTGACGTCTTCAATTACAAGTTCGCACATTATAACAGGAATGGGCAGAACAAAGTTCATAATCGAACTGACAGTGCATTTCACCTGTTCTGCGGTAAAGAGCTCATGAACAAGGCTAATCTGGTCAACCTGCTGGAGATAAGAAGAGGGAGAGAGCTGTGAAAAGGAATAGTTAAAGGTCGAGTATCTACCTTATGAGGTTCACAAAATTAATAGAAGGAGGAGATGGAATGTCAGACTTAGTTAAAAAGACAATATCGGCAGGCCGAGGCCTTTTGTCTCGTTTAGCTCGTATAGTTAGAAAAAGTAAGCTATAATTCGTTTACAAACGTGAAGACAATTGGCGCCAATTGCGATTGCACAAATAAGGAGGATAAAGAAAAGATGTTAGATATAGTAAGGAAAACCATTTTATTAGGAATCGGCCTTGCTTCTATGACAAGGGACAAAATTGAGGAAGTGGCCAAGAAGATTGCAGAAACGGAGAAGCTCACTAAGGAAGAAAGCAGGAAGCTGGCTGAAGACCTGCTAAAACAGTCAGATGAGGCAGCGAAAAACCTGAAAGATCAAGTTGAGAAGTTCGTGGATAATGCCCTGGAAAAGTTGGATAGCCCATCCCGCAAAGATCTGCAGAAACTCGAGGAGCGGATCAAAAAGCTGGAAGAGCTGCGGAAAGTGGAATAGCACCGTTTAGCAAGAAGTTATATCAGGGATGGCTTGTCTTGCCAACCCATAAGTAACTAACTGGCTATCTCCTACAGTGCCGAAGTAGAGTAGCATTCCATATCCTGTAGCTTGCTGGTGTGGGTGCTCCCGGAATAAACATATTGCCACAGTCCGGGTTGCCTTTTGGCATCCAGGAAAGCGGAGCAGCCACTACCGTGAGCTTCCATTCCGCTTTACTATACGGATAAGCCCTCCTGCCCCCCTATCCTTCAATGGATGGTATAATATTTCCATTCCATTGGGCGCTAAGAATATGGATGTGAAATGATGGTTCACAGAATCAGAACGATAGGTTACACCTATAAGCATATTAAGCGTTATCGAGATATAGTAATGGTGCTGGTGAGGCATGGTTTTGGAGACTTGATCACTAACATCAAGCTTCAGAGGCATGTTGATTTGGGCAAGAAACTCGTCAAAAGGAAAGGACATGCCAAGATCGCACCTCTTTCCAGGTGGGAACGAGTACGATTAGCACTGGAAGAACTCGGTCCAACTTTCGTTAAGGCTGGCCAGATAATGAGTAACAGGCCAGACCTGCTGCCCCAAGAACTTATTGTTGAACTTGAGAAGTTGCAGGACCTGGTGCCTCCTTTCCCTGCAGCAGAAGCCAGGCGCTTGATTGAAGAAGAACTTGGCGCATCTATTCCCTCCCTTTTCAGGGAATTCACAGACATTCCCATTGCTTCAGCCTCGATAGCGCAAGTCCACAGAGCCGTACTCCTGAGCGGTGAGGATGTGGTTATCAAAGTACAGCGCCCAAGGCTAAAACAGGTTATAGAAGTTGATGTGGAAATAATGCTTCATCTGGCTACATTGATGGAGGAACATCTCTACGGGATGGACATAATAAATCCCGTGGGCATAATCAAAGAATTTGAACGGAGCATCAAGAAAGAAATTGATTTCACCATCGAAGCTATGCATATTAGTCGGTTTAGCAGGAACTTTCAAGCAAACCCGACCATCTACGTGCCAAAGGTATATAGGGGCCTTACTACCAGGAAAATCCTTACCATGGAATTCATCGACGGCATCAAAGTCTCCAAAGTCAATGCTCTCATAGAGGCGGGAAATGACCCCGAAACTATTGCCAGTCGCGGCGCCGATCTAGTCCTCAAACAGGTATTCGAACATGGGTTCTTTCATGCTGATCCTCACGCGGGCAATATCCTGGTCCTGGATAACAATACCATCTGTTTTCTTGATTTCGGCATGATGGGTAGCCTGTTACCCAAGCACAGAGAATGCCTTGGCAGTATAGTGGTTGGAATTGTCAATAGAGATGTGAAGAAAATCATAAGAGCTACCCTACAACTGTCAAGGAGCAGGCATATTGAAGATGCTGACAGATTGGAATACGAATTATCTGACTTGGTAGACGAATACTATTACTTGCCATTAAAAGATATAAATATGGGGGAACTCCTGACCAGTTGGTTTGAATTAGTTGTTGCTCATAAAGTGAAATTCCCGCCAGACATGTATTTACTGACAAAAGCCTTGATTACCATTGAAGGAGTAGGCAGAAGTGTAGACCCAACCTTTGATATGATGAGCCATGCAAAACCATTTGCCAAGAAGCTGCTAAAGGACCGTCTAAGCGCTCGCAGGTTGGCAAAGGATATATATTTATCGGCCTCAGAGTTTAGCCTTCTAGCTCGTGACCTGCCTTCCGAAATGAGAGAGATAATCGAGCAGATTAAACTTGGG
Source organism: Dehalococcoidia bacterium (assembly GCA_023128875.1). Classification (GTDB taxonomy): domain Bacteria; phylum Chloroflexota; class Dehalococcoidia; order GIF9; family AB-539-J10; genus JAGMDB01. The sequence continues at coordinate 4,270 of JAGMDB010000147.1, forward strand.
GAAGCCAAGATAGCATTTGAGCACAGAGGGCTAGAGCCAGTGCTAAATAAAGGCGACCAGGTCAGCAACCGTATCGCGTTTGCAATTGTTCTGGCTGCTCTGATTGTCGGCTCTGCACTCATCATCATGTCAAAAACACCCCCTATGTGGAGGGGGATACCCCTTATTGGAATAATTGGTTTTGTTGGAGCTGGCGTGATGGGGTTTTGGTTGCTTATTTCCATATTGAGGCATGGCAGAATGTAAGCGGAATTAGAAAGGTTAAGAACGGGTGTACTCAACTAGCCCCCCGCTCATAGGGAAGAAAAGAGAAAACAAATTTATGACAGCATCCTTTCTGCAAATTGATTATTTGCAAACAATATCTCTTTTGTGTATAATTGAGAGAGTAGTTTCAGTTAAGGGCGTTGCATACTTTTTTGTGTTACCTCAGGTTTACTCAAGTATTGGATGACCCGGACTCAGACTAGAATTTTAAGAAAGGAGGCCATCCAATGAGTTTTGAGGAAAAATCGATCCAGTGCTCCGATTGTGGGG
>JAGMDB010000148.1 GCA_023128875.1 Dehalococcoidia bacterium
GCATAACAGCCAGTGCATTTCAGGTTGCAAAATTTGCCGGGACCAATCACCAAAAAACCAGGCGGGGCAAAGCCAAACTGCTGCTTAAATTCCTTGATTGTGGATTTCCTTTTCAGAAAAATATTCAAAATCAATGAATTGATCAGAGCTCTGCGAACCTGGGGGGCATTTTTAGCTCCCTGAAAGACCTTATCCATGGCTGAAATAGTCGCTCTGCCCATGTAGAATTTGTCTTCCTGCACCTGACGGGGATAACCATGATTTTTCAACAACCTTGAATGGGTCCTTCTCTCATAGTACCTTATGGCCCTCTCTCTAATAATAGAGTTGGCCGCAAGCAAGCCCAGCGGTCTGTTCCCGTATTTAACCAACACGTTCCATGGTGAATACACTGTCTTCATATCCGACTTATCCCTCCTGCTTTAATATCCTTGACTCGTTCTGTGAAAACAAAACGCTCATTATCTGACTTGGTACCTTCTCCAGGTCAATTCTTTCATTGAAAAAAGACTGCTCCAGAAGCAACCCATCCATCATTCCAGTTAACAGAGAGGTCATCAATTTACTGTCAACTATCCGTGCTAGATTTTTGTTTGCAAACACCTCTTCAACCAGAGGTTGAATAGATCTGGCAATTTGCTCTCTTGATTGGATAATGTATTTTCTTATCCGACGATCAGGCGGTGACAATTTTAGCGTCAGGGCTTTAATCAGATTCTTCTCCCTGAAGCCAAAACGTAAATAATCCCTGATTAGCCTGTGCAATTTCTTCTCGCTCGTCTTTTCGTTAAACGCCTCGGCGATAGACAGCTTCAGTGCAGCTAAAACCTCGTCAAGAACTTTTTCGTATATCTCCGTCTTGCCTGTGAAATGATAATAAAGAGCAGGTTTACTGATGTTGAGTTTCTCAGCGATATCGCTCATCGAAACGCCTAAATAGCCATATTCCGAGAAGAGCCGACGAGCCACTGCAATAATATGACCCCTGGTGCCCTGCATGGTATTTCGTCGTTTTGATTCGGTGAACATCTCTACATCTCCAAGTGTTACTTACTTACCGACCGTTAAGTAAGTAACAGTATATCAAGACAAGAAAATCTTGTCAAATAAACGAATTGTGTCATAATTAATGTTACCGAAAGGAGGTAGGTTTCGTAAATATGGGACAGCGGCAGCCTGAACTCTTAGGATGGCATGGAAAACCACTGACCGGATATGTTCACGACAGCTACGCCCATTCGTAGGAGAGTTGATATTGGCACTCAAACACCACGACGAGTTAACGCTTTCCCCTGATATAGAAGCTCAGTTTCCTCAGATGAGCCCATCCACTATGGATAGGTATACTGGTTCATGTGATTAGTAACACATCCTGCTTTCGTTTTATTGTGCTAAGTTGCATAGGTATTAGAGCCGACGGTGCGCCTCAGCAGCAGGGAAAGCGTCAACCCAACGATACTGACTATAATAAGGATAAGAAAGGCTGGTTGGTAACTCTGTGTTACATCGAAGATACGTCCAGCAATCACCGGGCCAACAGCACCACCCATCATCCCCCAGAACGTAACCATGCCGAACAAGGCACCATGAGACCTGGTGCCGAACAGCTCTGCTACAAGCGGGGCCAGCAGTCCGAAAAAGCCGCCGTGGGCAAAGCCATACACTACCACGAACGCACGAAGCTGCCACAGCTCGGTGGAGAAATAGAGCCATAACAGCGCTGCCAGCAGAATACAGAAGGTTATTGCAAATGCTTTTCTTGCCCCTGTTCGGTCGCCTGTACCACCCATGACAACCCTACCCACAATGCTGGTTCCTCCAATAATGGAGATAAGAGCGGCTGCCTGAATTGAGGGGACACCGCTATCCATGGCGTAAGGTATCACGTGTACCATCAGGCTGTTCGCACAGTACCAGACCATGAAAAGGGCAGCACAAAGCATCCAGAATTGTTTCAACCTAACGGCCTCGCTAAAGGAAAATCCCTCCTCGCCCAGGCCAACCTGGATAGCAGCATCATCGCCGTAGGGTTGGAGTCCTTTCTGTGACGGGTCACGCCTCAATACCTGAGCCAGCGGGAGGATAAACACCATCGCCATAAGTGCCAGCAGGGTATATGCGGTTCGCCAGCCATAGCAGGAAATAAGATAGCTTGCCAGCAGCGGCACGAGCATTATCCCGATTCCGGTGCCCGTCTTTACCAGGCCGCTGACCAACCCTCTCCTGTAAACAAACCACCTGCAGGTAGTTGATAGCAGTATCACATCGGTTGCAGATGGCCATATACTGATTACCAGGCAATAGGTCAGGTACAATTGCCATGTGCCGGAGACATGAGACATAAGGAAATATCCCAGGCTGAACAGCACCCCACCTATAGCCAGTATGCGGCGTGGGCCAAAACGGTCGTTGAGTCTGCCAAATACCATTGCTCCCAGCCCCGACATGGCAAAGCCTAGCGAGTGAACGCCCGAGGTTACCACCCTGCTCCAGCCAAACTCGCTCTGTAAGGAACTGAAGAAGGCCCCGTACGTGCTGTACATCCCATGTATCACCGCCAGCAAGATTATTGAAGAGATAACTATGTAATAGCCATAGAAGAATGGTTGCCCGGTATTTTTCCTGGTAAAGATTCTAAGCAGATTTACTCCAGTATTGTGCATGATTTGAAGTCAGTGTACTGGTATATATGAGGCAATACACTGGTGAAACTAAATCTTAACTTTAGTTTTTCGTTAAGAGCTCTGTCTCGGCTCTCTTCAGAATCCTGGATATTTCCTTTTCCACATTTTCAGGAATAGGCTCAGGCTTATGCGTTGCCAGGATTTCCTTAACTTTTTCTCTGGCCACTTCATCAATTGATTTGGAGCCCTTTTTCTGCCATGCCTCAAAGCTATCTATGTCGAAGAGCCTCGACATCCACCTCTCTCTGAAATGCTTCAATGTGTGTTTTTCGCCCAGGAATATTCCTCCAGGGCCAACTTTATCAATGACGTCCGCCGCCAGAGTCTCATCATTCACTTCAATCCCCTGGGTAAACCTTAATGCATAATCTACAATCTCATTCTCGATAACCATACCCTCTGGGGATGTGAGTCTGGCGCCCTCCAATGCCCCCAAACCAAGAACAATATCGGGAAGAGTTAACATGTGTGTGATAAGGGCGATAGCATTTTGGCTGCCAGCCTGCATATCCAGAAGCTTGGAAAGGGAGCCAGAAGAGCCCATTTCACTTGGCAGGTCATAATAATGGGTTAACTGGCTAAGGCCCAGGCGCATAAGACTACCCTCAGGGGATAGAATTGTGGTTCCTGTTTTGAAATCCACAGTGCCAACAGCAGCCGAATACACCACCGGCGCCCCAGAGCTGGCAAATTCCTGGATAACCAGGCCACCGAGAAATTCAGCGTTGTTCATAACCATTGTGCCCGCCAGAGTAGCAGGGCCTGTCTCACCCACCGCAGGCATAGGCATAATGGCAACTGGGATACCAGCCCTGGCAAGCTCTATGCTCGCTTCTGTCA
>JAGMDB010000149.1 GCA_023128875.1 Dehalococcoidia bacterium
TACAGATAACATGTGAAAAAATAGGCCTCTTCCTGAGTTCTTCCCTGCCACCAACGATGGCAGCAGCAATTTCAATCTGGTATTGGGCGTCCATGGTATTCGTGGCATCGCCTTCGAAATGCTTTTCTGAATTCTTCAAACCGGTATACATATCAGATATGTACCGCATAGGAGCAGGTACGTCCATGCCAGCTCCCAATGGCCAGATGAGGTCTACATGGTCAAGATAATCAGCTATTATCGAACAGCGAGCAATATCTTCGCTGGTTGAATATCTATGCTCCCTCGTTTCCCAGTCCAGTATGAAGGGAGGTCCTCCCTCCGCACAGAAATGGGGCTTCTGCTTGTTTAATACGAAGTCGTATTTTGGGTTTCTGGCGGCATATGTGATGGTCTTCGGAGCCATTTTTAGTGCTTCTTCAACCAGTATTGCGGGGATACTTGCATGATTACTGGTGTAATCAACTTTCGCCCCGGCTTTCTTCAATATATCGAGCGCCTGCTTACTCATCACCTTGACGCCGGTTCTCTCCAGGACTTTCAGTGAAGTATTGTGAATAGTATCCAATTCATCTTGCGATAGAAAGCTTATCCTGGGTTTACTCATGCCTGTACTCCTCGCTGGTCCGCTGCTCAATGCACTGTGAGAATCTTGCTAACGACACTTTATTCATTAACTGCACATTCAATTCAATACTCCCGGTTTGTCCAGTTTCCATGTCAGCCTCCTTAGTGGTTTCCGAACTCTCCTCGATTCCTGCTGATTCAACCTGGGCCCTGGCTTTGCGTCATCATAGCAGCTCCGCCTCGGCTCTCTTCAGAATCCTGGATACTTCCTTTTGCACATCTTCAGGTATAGGCTCAACCTTATGTGTGGCCAGAATTTCCTTTGTCTTCTCTTTGGCTACTTGTGCAATCGATTTAGACCCTTCTTTCTCCCATACTTCGAATGTCTCCATATCGGTAATCTCAGGCATCCAGCCCTCTCGGAAATGCTGCAATGTATGTTTTTCACCTAAGAAGTGGCCGCCAGGGCCAACTTTGTCAATCACATCCAGTGCTAAAGTATCATCATTCACCTCAAGCCCCTCGACATATCTTAAGGCATAATCAATAATCTCGTTGTCAATAACCATAGTCTCCAGACAGGTGCCTGGTCCTAAACCTGCTATGCCGCCTGCAATATCAGGCGTTAACAGTAAGCTCGGGATGAGTGAGATAGCCTTTTGATAGCCTGCCTGTGCATCCAGGAGCTTGGAGCTGCTGCCAAGCCCTCCTCTCTGAGTCGGCAAGCCGTAGTGGCGGGCTAGCTGAGCAATGCCCAGGCTCATCAGGCTGCTCTCCGGCCCCCACTTGCGCCTCCCTGTTTTGAAATTCACAGTGCCGCACGAGGGCGCCCACACCACGGGCGCACCGGAGCTGGCAAGTTCCTGGATAACCAGGCTACCCAGAAATTCAACCGTATTAACAACCATAGTGCCTGCCATAGTAGCCGGACTTAGCTGCCCCGCCGCGGGCATGGGGTATATCACAACCGGAGCACCCGCTCTGGCATATTCTATGCTTGCCTCCGTCATGCCCTTATCAAACACAAGAGGAGAAATGGTACAGATAACCGTTGAAATGATTGGCCGTTTCTTGAGTTCTTCCCTGCCACCAACAATAGTAGCCGCGATTTCAAGCTGGTATTGGGCTTCCTCTGCGGTTACTGTGTCACCTTCAAAGTGTTTTTCCGTATTGCACAACGCCGTATACATGTCAACTATGTGCAACATCGGCCCGGGCACATTCAAATCGGTGCCGAATGGCCAAACAAGGTCAACGTGATTGAGATAATCGGCTACCACCAAACAGCGGGCAATGTCTTCCGCGGTTGAGTATCTACACTCGCCAGTCTCCCCATCTATGATTAGTGGGGGATTTCCAGTGGCAAGGAAATGTGTCTCCTGCTTATTCAACACAAAATCATACTTCGGATTTCTACCGCAATATTTCATGGTCTTCGGAGCCATTTCCAGCGCCTCCTCAACCAGGTTTCCGGGGATACTTACATGGTTGCTGGCATAATCAACTTTCGCCCCGGCTTTCTTCAATAGGTCGAGCGCCTGCTCACTCATCACTTTGATACCAGTTCTCTCCAGAGCTTTCAGCGAAGCATTATGAATAGCCTCTATTTCATTTTGCGACAAAAAACTTATCCTGGGTTTACTCATTCTTTTGTAATCCTCCTTAAATTTATTCTTGATTCACCTGCAATTTAGCCTGCTCACATTTGTGCCAATTGTCAAATCACTAGCCATCTCCCAGCATATCCTTCTTCGCATCTCGGAGAATTTGTTCCATTTCCCTATGCACCTCCTTATCGATAGGCGGAGGTAAGTGTGTAGAAAGTATCTCCTTAACTTTTGCCCTTGCCCTTTCAACAAAAGACCCCTTCATCGCCGCATCGAGGATAAAAGTATCAGACAGCTCTCTGCTCCATATCTCTGTCTTAAAATGCTCTACGGTATGCTTTTCACCTAAAAAGTGACCGCCAGGCCCAACTTTGTGAATGATATCAAAGCCCAAACTATCATCATTCAGCTCGGATGTGCGCAAGTACGCACGAGCATGCTCACAAGCTTCAGCATCAAGGATTAACTGGTCTAACGAGGCACTCATTGCCACGTCGCAGCCTCCCAGTGAAGGAGAAAGATCCGACTTACACATAAAGTGCATAGCCGCCTTCAGCACATTACGTTCAAAAGACATGAGGTCAGAAGGTGCTGCTTCTAACGAAACATCTGCTGCCAGGCTTGGAATCTTGTAGAATCTCGCCATCTGCGCACCTGCTGCTGATAGCAATAGATACACAGGCCCCCCATAATTCATTTCGCCAGTTTTCATATTCGCTGGCGCTACTTCCGAAGCGTAAATCATTATGGCACCAGGATCGGCACATTCAATAATGACAAGAGAGGCTAGTTCCTCAGCATTTCCCATTGCCAGAGCTCCCGCTATCGTCGCTGGAGCGGTTGTAGCAGCCAGGACCGCGGTCACAGGCCCAGTTGGGATTCCCGCCTTCGCCAATGTAACCATCGCTTCAGATGAATCTTTTTCAAACGTTAAGGGAGCAACAGGGCAGTTAATCGTTGAAAAAATAGGTCTCTTTTTGAGCTCTTCTTCACCACCAGCAATGGTAGCTGCCAGCCTGATTTGCCATTTGGCTGTTTTTTCAGTCACGCAGGAACACTGTATATGCTTTCTGTTATTTTCAAATGCAATGGCTAAAGCATGAAGCTCCTGGAGCGGCGGCGGTATGTCACCGGGAATTACAGTGGGCCAGAAGCAGTCAACTGTGTCGAGATAGTCGCCTATTATGGCAAAATCCTTAGTGTCAGATGATATCGAATACCTCCTCTCTCCGGTCTCAAGATTTGTGGTTATAAACGGCGAAAAGCCACTTGTGGATAGGAAGCGAAAATCATCTGTGGGAATTCGAAGATCACATTTCGGCTCTCTTGCACACAGGGTTATCTCTTTTGGGGCTCTCCTAATCGCTTCCTCTACCAGAGGCCTCGGAATCTTTACAATGTCACCATCTACCTCCGCACCATTCTCAGCAAGCAATCTCCGCACCTTCTCACTGAGAACCTTAACTCCAGTTTCCTTTAGAATCCGCAGGCTAGCCTCATGAATTTGCTCTACTTCACCCTCAGATAAAAAGTTTAAAACTGCTCTCATTTCCTTCAACCTTCCCTATCACTGACAGTTTTCAGCCTATTCCTTGAATCTATCTCTTAGTTTCAACTTTTAACCAGTTCCTTTGCCTTCCCCACAGCAGAGGGAGCGTCAGGAGCATAACCATCGGCTCCTACCTTATCGGCAAATTCTTGCGTAACAGAGGCACCCCCAATCATCACCCTGGCCTTTAAACCAGCTCCTTTCACTGCCTTAATAACATCCTCCATGCCCACCATAGTAGTCGTAAGAAGAGCAGAGATTCCTATCAAGTCCGCATTGTTTTCTTTAGCAGTCTCTACGAATTTGTCAGGGGCTACATCCGCTCCTATATCAGTTACCATGAACCCTGCCCCTTCCAGCATCGTACCCACTATGCTCTTCCCTATATCATGTATATCGCCTTTCGCTGTGCCTAAGACTACTGTCCCGGCGCTCTCCACATCACCCTGCTTCAACATAGGGCTCAATATCTTCAATCCCGCCTTCATGGCTGTGGCAGCAATTACCATCTCGGGAAGAAAGAAATCACCCTTCTCATACTTATCTCCCACTATGCCCATTCCTGAAATAAGCCCCTCAGCAAGAATCTTCTTTACACTCTGCCCCTCATCAACAGCCTTCCTGACCATCTCCACTACGTCATCAACTTCGCCCCCAATTACACTGTCCCTTACTTTAGTCAAATCTAC